>JACIYD010000008.1 GCA_014360105.1 Clostridia bacterium | reverse complement strand
CGTTCCCTGCGCCTGAGGCTACCCCCGTTTACCCTGATCGGTGCTACGACCAGGGCCGGGCTGGTTTCGGCCCCGTTACGCAATCGTTTTGGCGTGACCTTGCGTCTGAATTTCTACGGCCAGGAAGAACTGGCACAGATTGTCAGGCGTTCTGCCCAGGTGCTCGGGGTGGCAATCGAGGCGGAAGCGGCAGAAGAAATCGCCCGCCGTGCCCGGGGTACCCCCCGCGTGGCCAATCGCTTGCTGAAGAGGGTGCGCGATTATGCCGAAGTGCGAGGTGGTGGCCGCATCGATCTTGCGGTAGCGCGGGCGGCGCTGTCCATGCTTCAGGTAGACGAACAGGGGCTGGATGCGACCGACCGCCAGATGCTCTTGACCTTGATCGATAAGTTCGGTGGCGGGCCGGTGGGGTTAGAAACGCTGGCGGCGAGCATCAACGAGGAACCGGATACGGTGGAGGACGTACTGGAGCCTTATCTGATGCAGATCGGCTACCTTAAGCGTACGCCGCGCGGGCGGGTGGCGACCGCCCTTGCCTTTGCCCATTTGGGCCGCCCCGTGGCCGTCCAGGAAATACTCGAATGGCAGGGCAGGTGAGGCTGGTGGGTGAATGGAGTTGGCTGGGCCGGGCCTTGGTGCTCATGGGGGCGCTCCTCGTGTTGTTTGGCCTGGTGCTCTGGCTTGGTCCAAGGCTTTGGCCTTTCGGGCGCCTGCCGGGTGACATCTATTACCAGAAGGGGCAATTTACCCTATACTTTCCCTTGGTGACCTGTCTCATCGTGAGCCTGGTCTTGACTTTGCTCTTGAACCTCTTTTTGCGCCGCTAGGTGCAGCGCGTGCGCTCGTACCGTCCGCCTGGCACGTATGGTCCTGGCGGGCAGGGTCTGGCGGGTAACGCGCGGCCTGACCCTGGAGGGTACCAGCGGGAGTAAGGTAGGGAGATACGGGGGAAGAGCGATGGGAACAACGTGGGGTAGAGCGGCTCTTGTGGCCCTACTGCTCTTCTTTTGCGTGTGGCCAACCTCCCCGGCCCGTGCCCAGCAGACGGTGCGGGTTGGTCTGGGTACGGGGCTGGTACAGGCCGAGGTCCAGATTTACCGCAGTGCCTACGAAATCGTCGACTTGGCCGGCGGGACGGCCCTAGCCAGAGCGGAGAGAGGCAGTAGCTGGGTGGTTACGCCGAGCGCGGTCGGGCTGGAAATCCGCGGGCCTGAGGGCAGTAGTGTACTGGTTGCTCAGGGCGGCGTGCTTTTCCGCGGCCGGGCGCAAGGCGAGGAAAAGCCGGTTTTTTCCCTGGCTGGGAAGCGCTACCGCGGCGACCTGCAACTTGTATTGGGGAATGAGGGCCTGACGGCGGTCAACGTCTTGGACGTCGAGGAATATCTTCTCGGGGTGGTAGGGGAGGAGTTAGGTTATAGGGCGCCGCTGGAGGCCCTCAAGGCGCAAGCCGTGGCCTCGCGCAGCTACGTCTTAGCCCGTAAGGCCGTGCAGGGCGCCGCCCTCTACGATGTGGGCGCCGACCAGACAACCCAGGTTTACGCCGGTTACGAGGCCGAAGGGAAGCCCGGCTTCTCCCGGGTAAAGGCGGCCGTCGAGGCCACCCGAGGTGAGGTGCTCTCTTACCAGGGGAAACTGGTTGAGGCCTTCTACCACGCGAACGCAGGCGGGCACACGGAAAACAGCGAGAACGTCTGGCAGCAGGCACGGCCCTACCTGCGCGGCGTAGCCTCACCCTGGGACGAATTTGCGCTGCAATACGAGCCGCAAAGCCCTTCCGGCTGGCCGGCTTGCAGCTACCGCTGGGAGAAAACGCTTAGCAGGGAGCAGTTGGACAAGCGGCTGGCTGCCTGGAATCAGGCCCGAGCGGCCTGGCCGGAACAAACGATTAACGTGGGCGAAGTGATCGGCCTGCGGTTTTCGCGCCTGGGAAGCGACGGCCGGCCCACAGTTTCGGGCAGAATAACCAGGGTGGTGTTCGTGGGCCGCACCGGGGAAAAGGAGCTGCGGGGGGAAACGGCGAGGAGCCTGTTGGAACTGCGGAGCACCCTTTTTACGGCCAGCCTTGATTCCCAGGTGTTCGTTTGCGGTACGGCGCCGGGCCTCCAGGAATGGCAAGCGGCGGAAGGATTGCGCGCGCTGGCGGCGGGTGGCGGCGGGCCGCTTAACGGCAGCGAGAGAACCTACTGGGTAATTGGCGGCGGTGGAGTAAAGCGGTCGTTACCTAAGATTTTCACCCAGGTCGCCTTCAGTGGCCAGGGTCACGGGCATGGGGTCGGGATGAGCCAGTGGGGCGCCTGGGGCATGGCCGCAGCCGGGTATGACTATCGCGCCATCCTGGAGCATTATTATAATCAGGGTAAGAATGACGGACGGCTGCAAGTGGCACCTTACCGGGGCAGCGGAGCCTAAGACTAAAACAGGGCAAGAGCGCAAGGCTATCCAGGAAAGCCCTGGAGACTGGGATTTTGGAGAAGTGGCTGCTTGTGGAAACCGGTTTGTTCGATTATGAACTTCCCCCGGAACTTATTGCCCAGAAGCCGCGCGAGCCGCGGGACAGCTCGCGGTTAATGGTCGTTCACCGGCAGAGCGGCCGTATTGAACACCGGCAGTTCCGGGATCTTCCTGCCTATCTCAGCCGGCCGGACGTCATGGTATTGAACAATACAAAAGTAATTCCGGCGCGACTGCGCGGCCGGCGGGAGAGCGGCGGACCGGTGGAGCTTTTGCTCTTGCGGCGGCACGGATCAAAAGGAGACTTCTGCTGGGAAGCCCTGGTACGCCCGGCACGGCGCGTGAGTGTGGGCAGCCGGCTTTGCTTCGGCGATGGGGAGCTGGAGGCGGTCGTTCGGGAGGAAATGCCGGAGGGGAAGCGATTGGTCGAATTTTGGGCAGCGGGGCCGGTGGAGGAAGCCGTGCGGCGCCTGGGTACGACACCCTTGCCGCCCTACATTCGTGAACCGGCCCCGCTGGAGCGCTATCAAACGGTCTATGCCCGGCATGAGGGATCGGTCGCGGCCCCTACGGCGGGGCTGCACTTTTCCCCGGAGTTACTGCAAGCGCTGCGGCGACGCGGTATTACGTTCGCCACCCTGGTCCTCCACGTCGGACCTGGGACCTTTCGCCCGGTACGGGTGGAGGCAGTGGAAGATCACCGCATGGAGGGCGAGTATTACCGCCTTTCCGCGGCAAATGCGGCCAAGATCAATCGCGCGCGGGATGAGGGCGGGCGGGTGGTGGCGGTGGGCACCACGGTCGTCCGGGCGTTGGAAACCATTGCCGATGACGACGGCCGGCTTAAAGGTTGCCGTGGGTGGACCGAACTTTTTATCTATCCCGGTTACCGGTTTCGTACGGTAGACGTATTGGTAACAAACTTCCATCTTCCCCGTTCTACCCTGCTCATGCTTGTCTGTGCTTTTGCCGGGCGAGAACTAATTTTGGAAGCCTACCGGGTGGCGGTTGCCGCGCGCTATCGCTTTTACTCTTTTGGCGACGCCATGCTTATCCTTTAAGCAACACGGTGATGGAGAAAGTGGACTTCGAAATTCTGGCCACCTGTCCGAAAACGGGGGCCCGCCTCGGCCGGCTGCATACCCCCCACGGTGTGGTTGATACGCCGGCTTTTATGCCGGTTGGAACTCAGGGCACGGTTAAGGCGATGGCACCGGAAGAGCTTGAAGCGTTGGGTGCCCAAATGCTCCTGAGCAACACTTACCACCTTTACTTGCGGCCCGGAGCGGACTTGGTCGCGGCCGCCGGCGGGCTGCACCGCTTTATGCACTGGCCGCGCGCTCTCCTTACCGACAGCGGCGGCTACCAAATCTTCAGTCTTGCCCGGTTAAGTCAGGTCACCGACGAGGGGGTGGTCTTCCGTTCTCATCTGGACGGTTCCAGTCACTTCTTGAGTCCGGAAAAGGTCATGGAGATTCAGATGCTTCTGGGCGCGGACATCGCCATGGTGTTGGACCAGTGCTTGCCCTATCCCGTACCCTACGAGGAGGCGGCAGCCGCCGTAGCCCGAACGACCACCTGGGCCAAGCGCTCGCAGGAGGCCCACCACGCGCCGCGGCAGGCCCTCTTCGGCATCGTCCAGGGGGCCACCTACCCCGACCTGCGGCGCCGCAGTGCGGAGGAGATCACCGCACTCGGCTTTGCCGGGTACGGTATCGGCGGTCTCAGTGTAGGGGAACCTAAAACGTTGATGGAGGAAATGCTGGCCATAACGGTGCCCCTGTTGCCGCAGGATAGGCCGCGCTATCTCATGGGCGTGGGGAGCCCGGACTGTCTCTTGATGGGCATCGGCCAGGGCATCGATCTTTTCGATTGTGTCCTTCCCACCCGGGTAGCGCGGAACGGCACCGTGCTGACCCGCCGGGGGAAATTGGTGGTGCGCAATGCTGCCTATGCACGCGACTTCCGTCCCCTGGAGGAGGGTTGTGGTTGTTATGCCTGTCGCCGTTTCAGTCGGGCATACGTGCGGCACCTTTTAAATGCGGGGGAAATCCTGGGCGTACGCCTGACGACGATACATAACCTTTACTTCACCCTGACGCTGATGGCGGCGGCGCGGCGGGCGATTGCCGCCGGTCACTTTGCTGCCTTCCGCAAGGATTTTCTCGCGACTTACGCCGCAGAAGAGGATTAGCCCCGCCGGTAGCGAAAGTTGACTAGAAAAGAACGAAGGCGGTGAGAGAATAATGAACGGTGCCTGGAGTGCCTCCTTTCTTTACTTGGCGGTCTTCTTTGCCATCATGTATTTCCTCCTTATCCGGCCCCAGCAGCGGCAGCAGAAGAAACGCCAGGAGATGCTGTCCAAGTTGCGCGTCAACGACCATATTGTCACCGCAGGCGGCATTCACGGGCGGATAACCAAGATCAAGGAAAACAGCCTGATTGTCCGTATTGCGGACAAGGTGGAGATTGAAGTGGATAAATCCGCCGTAGCCTATGTGCCGGCGCGCGAGGAGTGATGGTCCGTCGTCCGCCTGGAACAGGTAAAAAAGGATGCGGAAGTGGCTACCTATATCGCCCGGAGTGACGAGTACCTCGGCACGATGGGTTATACCGAGCACGGGCAGCGCCACCTTAGTCTGGTGGCCCAGGTAGCTTATAACGTGCTTACGCATCTCGGCTATCCCCGGCGTACGGCCGAGCTGGCGGCCATTGCCGGCTATCTGCATGATATTGGTAACGTGGTGAGCCGGCATAACCACGGCCAGGCGGGCGCGTTACTAGCCTACCAGATCCTTTCGCGCCTCGGCATGGCGGCGGAAGAAATCGCGCTTGTCGTCGGGGCCATCGGCAATCACGAGGAAGAGTACGGTCACGCGGTCAACCAGGTGGCGGCCGCCCTGATTCTGGCCGATAAGTCGGACGTTCACCGTTCCCGGGTGAGGAACCGGGAGCCGGCGGCTTTTGACCTCCACGATCGGGTAAATTATGCCGTTGAGCGCTCCTTCCTCCGTGTAGAATCCGGACAGCGCCGCCTAACCATGGAACTGAATATTAATACCGCGATCAGTCCGGTAATGGATTACTTTGAGATTTTCCTGACCCGGATGCTGATGTGCCGGCGGGCGGCGGCTTTCCTCGGCTGCTCCTTCGGCATGGAGATTAACGGGGCGCGGTTTCTCTAGGCCGGGCAGCGACGCGGCCACGCTGGCCTATCCGCACTTTTGCAAGACTTTTGAGGAACAACATGGAGATGGACCAGGCGGTGACGGTGTTGACAGGCCGGACGGGCAGGGCTATAATGGGGCGGAATTCAAGGCTCTGTGCCGATGACCGGTAAGGTCGTGCGCCAGACCCAAATAAAGGAGCGATGGCAAGTGGGCCAGGGAAGCCTGGTGAAGTTTCTCCTCGTTGCTGCGCTCATCGTGGCCTCGGGGGTATTGCTCTTTCGGCCGCTTCTCGGGCTAATCGAGTATGGCCTTGACCTTCAGGGCGGGGTGCACGTGGTGGTCCGGGCCCGTGAGAAGGACGGCAAGCCGGTAAAGGAAGAGAGTATGCGGCAGTTGATGGCCGTGATGCGGCAGCGCGTAGACGAACTGGGTGTGACCGAGCCGGTCATCCAACGGGAAGGCACCGACCGGCTCATTATCGAACTGGCCGGGGTCAAGGATCCTGACGAGGCGGTACGCCTCATCGGTAAAACGGCCATGCTCGAGTTTAAAACGTATGACGGGCGTGTGGTCCTAAGCGGGAGCGAGTTAAAAAACGCCCGGCCGGGTCGGCACCCGGCGACCAACGCCCCGGTGGTCGATCTCGAGTTCAACGCCGAAGGGGCACGCAAGTTTGCCCAGGTCACCCAGGAACTGGTCCAGCAATACGGTGAACGCGACCCAAGGCGCACCATTGCCATCTACCTCGACGAGGAGCTACTTACCAATCCTTTCGTCCGGGAGGCGATTACCACTGGCCAGGCGCAGATCGAGGGCGGTTTTGCCAGCTTTGACGAAGCGGCGCAGTTGGCGGCGCTCCTGCGGGGCGGCGCCCTCCCGGTTAACGTGGACATCATGGAAAAGCGACTCGTAGGGCCGGTCCTGGGCCAAGACTCCCTGGAAAAAAGCAAAGTCGCGGTCACGGTGGCGGTAATGGCGATCCTGGCCTTCATGTTGCTGGTCTATCGCCTGCCGGGAGTGGTAGCTGATCTTTCCTTGGTCGTTTACGCCCTCTTGTTGCTTGGTGCGCTGGCGGGTATCGGCGCCGTACTCACCCTGCCGGGCATCGCCGGTATTCTCCTGTCGATAGGGATGGCGGTGGACGCCAACATTATCATTTACGAGCGCATTAAGGATGAGCTGCGGGGCGGTAAGACCCTGCGGGCGGGGGTGGAGGCGGGTTTCCGCCGCGCGTTCTGGACGATCTTCGACGCCAACGTGACCACCGTTCTTGCCGCCGTGGTGCTCTATTTCCTGGGTACCGGTCCCATTCGCGGTTTTGCCGTGACCCTGATGCTCGGCATCACCGCCAGCTTCTTTACCGCCATCGTCCTCACCCGGTGGCTCTTGCACCTGCTGGTACGGGTGGAGTTTCTCCGTCGTCCGGGGCTTTACGGTGTACCGCGCCCCGCGACGGCCGCAAAGGGGGAATAGGGCATGCGGCTTAACCGGCAACTGGACTTCATGAAGTGGCGCCGCCTGTACTACGCCATTTCCCTGGCACTCATCATCCCCGGTTTGGTTTCTCTTGGCCTGCGCGGCCTGAATCTGGGCATCGACTTTACAGGCGGCAACCTGTTGCAAATCCAGTTCAAGCAACCGGTGCCCATCGAAGAGGTGCGCCGCGTGGTGGCAGGGGAGAATATTGGTTCCTACAGGCTGCAACAAGGGGAAGGGAACCAGTTTTTGCTCCGTACGCGCGAACTAACGGAGGAGGAAAATGACCGACTTCTCGCGGCCATGCGCCGGGAACTGGGGCCACTGGAGGTGTTGCGCAACGAAAAGGTCGGGGCGGTAATCGGCCGGGAGCTTGCGCTCAATGCCCTTTGGGCATTAGTCCTCGGGTCGGCCTTGATGCTCCTTTATATTACGGTTCGTTTCCAGTTTTACTTTGGCGTGGCCGCCGTGCTGGCATTGGTACATGACGTCCTTGTCACCCTGGGTTTCTTTTCCCTTTTTCAGATCGAGGTTGACAGCGCCTTTGTTGCCGCGATTCTCACCTTAATCGGCTATTCGATCAACGATACCATCGTCATTTTCGATCGTATCCGAGAAAGTCTGGGCGCGCTGCGTAAGAGCCCTCTGGCAGAAGTGATCAATTACAGTATTAACGTAAGCCTGGTGCGGTCCATCAATACCTCGCTTACGGTGATTATTGCCCTTGTGGCCTTATTGCTGCTGGGAGGAGTGACTACCAGAGTTTTCGCCTTGGCTCTCCTGGTGGGGACGATTACCGGCACTTACTCTTCCATTTGCGTGGCGAGCCCCCTTTACTATGAATTTCAGCAGCGCTGGGGCCAGCGGGGCCGTGTGGCGGCCAGAGCCACGCTACGCTAGCGGGCGCCTCGCTGTTGTTCCCGGGTAGCCGTTGCCGGATGTGGCGAAGGCCGTCGGCAGCCGCCGCTGGCAGACCCATCGACCGGGGCCGGCCGTTGGTGCTTGCGGCGGGTTGTGCCGGAGGTCTCCCGGTGGAGAACGGTTCACCTGTTCCTTTGCCGCGGTCCGTGGTTCTCTCGTCGCGGCGCAAGCCTCGCGGGCCGAACTCGGCTTGTGCCGGGCTTGAGGCGCTTTCTGCGCTCACTCATGGTACCTCTACGCCGCTATAGGCGTCGAACCTCGCCCTCACCTTCGTGCGGGTTTGAGGCGGCTCGAGGCCGGGATTCTTTTAGGAGCCCGAGACCTCCCGGTCAGGAGTTGGGATACGGTAGGGTGAGGAAGTTTTGATGGTCGTACAAACGGGGCTTGTGCTCTGGTTTTGGACCGCCGCCTTAATCAGCGTTCTCGCCGGCTGGCCGGGCCTGGCGCTGGTCTTGGTGGTGGACCTTTTTTTTGCCTGGCAGCTTGGTTATGGCGCCACCGGTCTGATGGCGGCAATGGCTGCCGGTGCGGGAGCGCTCTCCGCCGCCGCGCTTCTCACGCGGCAGTATGCGCCGGACGGCGAGTTGGTGGCCACGGCAGGTTTGGGTGTGGTCTTCGGCCTGGTAACCAAGCCCATCCTCGGGCTGGCGTCGGCTTCCCTTCTTGCCCTCCTTCTTTCCCGCCACCGTTCTTGCAGAACGCTTCTACTTGCCTTCCTCGCCCCAGTGCTCCGGTTTACCACCGCCGTAACCCTGGGCATCTGGCTCCTCCTTGGCGCCCGGTAGGTCGGTGCCGATGTTGGTTAAGCTTCCCCCGGAAGTGAAAAGGGTGGCAGACGTTCTCAGGCAGGCGGGGCGGCAGGCCTACCTGGTAGGCGGTGCCTTGCGGGACGGCCTTCTCGGCTTGGTGCCCAAGGACTGGGACGTTGCCACCGATGCGCCACCGGACGAGGTGATGGCGCTTTTCCGTGCCTGCGGCCACAGCGTCGTGCCGACGGGGCTGCGCTTCGGTACGGTGACCGTACTTTTCCGCCACTTGCCGGTGGAAGTCACCACCTTTCGTGCCGAGGGGGAGTACCGCGATTACCGACGGCCGGATTACGTGCGCTTTGCCGGTACAATTGAGGAAGACTTAAGCCGCCGTGATTTCAGCATTAATGCCCTTGCCCTTGACCTGCACCGCAGCCGGCTGGTCGATCCCTTCGGCGGCCGCCGGGACCTCGAGCGGCACCTAGTACGCACCGTGGGCCGGCCGCGCGAGCGCTTCCGCGAGGACCCTTTGCGCATGCTGCGCGGTTTCCGCCTGGTGGCCGAGTTAGGGTTTCACCTTGAAGGTGGAACCGAGGTGGCGGTCGGTGCCTGTGCCGACCTGGTTACCCGCGTGGCGGGAGAGAGGATTCAGGCCGAACTGGCACGCACGCTGACGGGCCCCTGGGCGGCTCGGGCCCTGGAAGGGCTCGCCCAAACCGGCCTCCTCTTTGTTTTAGTGCCCGAGCTCGCCGAGGGCTGGGCTTTTCCGCAGCGTCACCCGGCCCACCGCTGGCCCGTTTTTCAGCACCTGATAGAAACGGTGCGGTATACGCCCTCCCGCCCGGTTACGCGGCTGGCCGCGCTTTTTCACGACGTAGGCAAGCCCCGCTGTTTTACCTTGGGCCCGGACGGCGTCGGCCACTTCTACGGCCACGAGCGCCTGGGCGCCGCAATGGCCGGCCGTATTTTACGCCGCCTGCGCTGGGATAACCGCACGCGCCAGACGGTTGAGGTGCTGGTACGCTGGCACATGTTTCCTCTTACCATGGCGGCCCGCGGGATCAGGCGCTTGGTGTTGCGGGTGGGGGAAGAAAGGATGGAGGACCTGCTGGCGCTGAAACAGGCCGATATTCTAGCGACCGGGCCCGCCAACCTTGTTCCCGCCCTGGCCGCGTTGGCCGGTTTCCGGCAGCGTTTAACAGAGGTGCTCGCCCAGCGCCAGGCGATTACTTTAAGGGAACTGGCCGTGGACGGCCATGATGTGATGCGCCTGCTTGACCTGCCGCCCGGGCCGACGGTGGGCCGGATCCTGCGCGCCTTGCACGAGGAAGTTCTGGCCGACCCCACAAAAAACAACCGGACCTACCTTGAACAGAGACTGGCCACCCTTGCCAGGAGGAATTTTCCTTTAGCGGACGAATAACACCTAAAAGGAAGATTACGAAGGGAGGAAAAGGTCTGTCGCAAGGCAGACCACATTCGTGCAGTTTTACCTGTTGGCCGTGCTTTTCTTTGCCCTTTTGGTGGCCATTTTTGCCATCCAGAACGCCGTTCCGGTCGACATTCAGTTCTTGAGCTGGCGTTTTCCGGAGATTTCCCTGGTTCTGGTAATTCTAGGCTCGCTCGTTACCGGCGCGCTTTTTGCCTTTATCCTGGGGCTTTTTCGGCAGGCAAGTCTGGGGCGGCGCTTGCGGCATTGCCAGGCACGGAACCGGGAACTGACGGACGAACTGGCCCGTATCCGCGAAGCCGCCCTGGAAGATACGCGGCCGCTTGGCGCTGCCGGGCGGGACGGGCCGGCCGGTAAAGGGCCAGAATAGCTGCGCCGGTACAAAGTGGCGGGAAGGGAGAGGGCGCCATGCCGGAGAGAGAGTGGGTCATGCGCTGGGCGGACGAGGAGGCGGAAAAGAGGCTGGCCGCGAGCCTGGGCATTCCCCCTTTTCTGGCTCGGCTGCTCTGCCACCGTGGCCAAAAGACGCCTGATCAGGCTTGGGTTTTCCTCTACGGTGATCTGCAGCACCTCCGGCCTTCCTCTCTGCTGCCCGGCATGGACCGGGCCGTGACCATTCTTGAGCAAGCGATCACCGCCCGGGAAAAGGTTTTCATCTGCGGCGATTACGATGTGGACGGCTTGGCCGGCACGGCTCTTTTGCTTTCTTTTTTTGCCGCCTTAGGGCTCCAAACCGGGTATTACATCCCCCACCGGCTGAGCGAGGGATACGGGCTGCACCGGGAGACCCTGGTCCAGGCATTGGCTGCCGGGTACCGCCTGGCGGTAACGGTAGACTGCGGGCTCGCGGCTGCGGCGGAGGTGGCCTGGGCCGAGGAGCAAGGGATGAAAGTAATCGTCACCGATCATCACCGCCCGCCTCCGCTGCTCCCGGCGGCAAGCGCGGTGGTGCTGCCGCCGCCACAAGAGCCCTTGGCCGGCGTAGGGGTGGCCTTCCATCTGGCCCGCGCGCTCAATACTTCCCTGGGGAATCCGGTGACCCTTGAGGCCTTCCTCGACCTAGTGGCCCTGGGCACCATCGCCGACGCGGTCCCCCTGGTCGGGGATAACCGCCTTCTGGTACGGCAGGGCTTACGGCTGCTGGCGCGGGGTACGCGGCCTGGTTTACGGGCCCTGGCCGCCGTAAGCGGCCTCGGCGACCGTTCCTTCGACCCGCGGTCAGTTGCCTTCAGCCTTGTCCCCCGCCTCAATGCTGCCGGTCGCCTTGGCGATGCCCAACCGGCGCTGGCACTACTCTTGAGCGAGACGGTGGCGGAGGCCGAGGAACTGGCGGAGGTGCTTGACCGGCTCAACCGGGAGCGCCAGGCGATTGAGGGCCGCATGCTCAGCGAGGTCCGCGAAGCGATCGCGGCGCAGGTAAATCTTGAAACGGAGCCGGTAATCGTCCTTGCTTCGCCGCACTGGCATCACGGGGTCGCAGGAATCGTCGCCGGCCGCCTAGCCGAAGAATACCGGCGGCCGATAGTGCTGCTTGCCGTTGAAGGCGAGGAGGCACGGGGTTCCGCCCGGTCCGTTCCGGGCTTTGCTCTGTACGAGATGCTGGCCGACTGCCGCGACCTCCTTACCCGTTTTGGCGGGCATGACCAAGCGGCCGGCCTTTCGCTACCCGTCGCGCATATTCCTCTGCTGCGACAGCGTTTGTGCCTGCTTGCCCGTGAACAGGCGGTGCCTGGTCAAGAACCGCCGTTGTTGCTGGAAGCAAGCCTTTCTCTGCACGAGGTGGAGGAAAAGTTATGTGAGGAAATAGGCTTGCTTGCCCCTTTTGGCGAGGGAAACCCGGCGCCTCTCCTGATTACCCGGGGTGCCAGGGTGGTGGAGGCGCGGGCGGTGGGCAGAGAGGGCGAACACCTGCGGCTGACGGTAGAAGAGGGAGGCGTCAGAAAAAGCGCGGTCGGCTTCGGCATGGGTGCCCTGGCGCCGGAGGTGGCCGGCCGCTACCTTGACCTGGCCTTTACCCCGATCCTAGACGTATTTAACGGTCAGCGGCAGGTGGAGCTGCACCTCGCTGACCTGCGCCGGTGTGTTGCCGCCACACCCGTCTCCGACGGGGAGGATCGGTTTCTCCTTACTGCCCCGATACCGCCGGGTTCGTGCCTTCGGCTCACCGGCGCGGACTTCTTCCCCTTTTTGCGGACGCTGGCGCGCCGGGTACGGGAGGGCACCCGCCCCTGGCTGCTGGTGGTACCTTCGGCCAGCCTGGCCAGTTGCTTTGCCCTCTGGCTGCGGGAAATGGGATTGAAAGCGCTCCGTTTGGGCGCGGCTGCGCGGCGGCACCAGGTTCACCGCCTTATTGCCCGCCTGGACGGGGCGAAAGGTGCGGTCCTGGTAACCACGCCGGGCCTAGTTGGCCAGCACGCGGCGGCGCTGGGTCGGCTTTCTCCTTTTCTTGCCGCGCTTGGGCCGGAGCTTACCTTGGAGGGAGGCCTCGACCCTGTACTGCGTTTTGGGTTTGCCGCGCAACCGAGCATGCTCTCGGTACCGGCCTGGCGGCTGGACGCAGGCGGGTTGAAAGTGTTGGTCGCCTCGGAACGCCGCCTCGTCATCTATCTCCGCCGCCCTCAGCAGGTAGCACTGGTCCTGACGCACCTACGCAAGGTTTTCCCGGAACGTGCCGGGTTGATCGCCGCTTATCACCAGGAGTTACCGCCACAGGCAAAGGCGGCGGCTATCAAGAACTGGCAAAGCGGCCGCTGCCAGGTGTTGGTGGCCACACCGGCAGCAGCTCCGCTTGCGTCGATGGGGACAGGGGAAGAAATTGTATTTGCATACCCGCCTTTTGCTCTCCTGGAGTACTGCCTCTTGAGCAGCCAAGCCGCGGCGGTCTACTGTACCTGGCCGCAGCGCGAGGAAGAGGTGAACGAACGACACCTTTCCGCCCTCTGGCCAGTAGTGCCGGGGCTGCGCCAAACCGCGGAGAAGACGCTGCCAGCGGTGCCGGTGGTGCTGGCAGCCATGGAAGAACTCGGCCTGCCGGAGGCGGCATTTGGGGAAAGTGCGGCAGCCCTTGCCGCTTCCTGGCGCTGGCGGGAAGCAAAAGAAGCCCAGGAAGCATGGGAGGCCTTCCGCTCCTTTGCCGGCAGCTTGCCGTGGCGCCGCGGAGGAATATAATAGAGGTGAGAGCGCAGACTGATAGTATTTCTGCCGGCAGTGGCCTAGCCGGGTGGTACAGAACATGGACGTGGAAACAATAGTTAAACAGGTGCAAAGCTATTACCCCCAGGCCGACATAGAACTCTTGCGGCATGCCTATCGCTTTGCCGCCCTGGCCCATAACGGCCAGCGGCGCCGTTCGGGAGAGGAATTCATCGTCCATCCCCTGGAGGTCGCGCTCATCCTGGCGCACTTGCAGCTCGATGTGGTTACCATCGCCGCCGGTATCCTGCACGATGTCGTGGAGGACACCGGCACTTCGCTGGCCGAGGTCGAGCGGGAGTTCGGGGCGGAAATCGCCCTGCTGGTCGACGGGGTGACCAAGCTGAGCCGCCTCGAGTACCGTTCCAAAGAAGAGCAGCAGGCGGAGAACCTGCGGAAAATGTTCCTGGCCATGGCCAAGGACATCCGGGTCATCCTTATTAAATTGGCCGACCGGCTCCACAACATGCGCACCCTCGGCTATCAGGCGCCGGAGAAACAACGGGAAATCGCA
>JACIYD010000079.1 GCA_014360105.1 Clostridia bacterium | reverse complement strand
TCCATCAGCGCGTCGCGCCACACCTTGGCGATGATCGAGGCCGCCGCCACCGAGGCACTCGTGGCATCGCCGTGCGGCAAGGCCAACTGGGGCCATGGCAGATCGGGGAGACAAAAGCCGTCTACCAGGACGAAGTCCGGCGCGGGCGAGAGGCGGCGCAAGGCGCGGTACATGGCAAGAAAAGCGGCCCGGCGGATGTTGTGCCGCTCGATATACCGGACGGAAGCCGCCCCGATGGCCCAGGCGAGAGCACGGCGGCGGATCATCCCGGCCGCTCTCTCACGTGCCCGCGGCGTCAAGTGCTTCGAATCCCGCAGCCCGGACAGACATTCGCCCGGGACCCAGATGACCGCCGCCGCCACCACCGGGCCGGCAAGAGGGCCGCAGCCTACTTCGTCCACGCCGGCTACCAGGCGGAAACCGCGCCGCCACAAATCAAGCTCGTAAGACCAGCCGGCATCGCTCACGGTCTACCACCGCTTTCTTATTTTCGTGCTGCGGCGCCCGTTTCCTGCCTCCCTCGGCCCTCCCGCCGGCCGGGTCGTCTCGCGCCCGACAGCCGTGGCACCTATTGATCCGGCAGGACGGGCGGTTCCTCCAAAGTGATGCGGCCCCACTTGCCCCGGGAGAAATCACGCAAGACCAACGTAGCCGCCCTTAGCAAGTCCGGTGTTCCTCCTCGGGAAAGGAGCCCCCGCTTGCGGGCAATATCGGAAAGGGAAAAGGGCGCCTCGAGACCGTAACAGGCGGCGATGGAACGGCCATGACGGGGTGTCAAGGCCGCCAACAGTGCTTCTGCCGCCTCCAGCGAAGCCTCGGCGTCCGCCCGCACGGCGCCGACGGCGGTGAGCTGCCAGGCCGGTATGCTCCGGGCGGTGGGCAGGTGCCCCGGGGTGTCGAGGAGCTCAAGGCCGGGCCGTAATCGTACCCACTGCAGCCCCCGGGTAATCCCCGGCACCGCGCCCGTCGCCGCGGCCTTCCGTCCCACCAGGTGGTTGATCACGGTAGACTTCCCCACGTTGGGGATGCCGACCACGACCGCCCGCAACGGACGCCGCCGTTCTTTCGCTGCGGCCAAAACGGCAAGCCGGCGCTCCAGCGCGCGCAATCCCTTGCCCGAAAGGGCGGCGAGAGGCAAAACGGGCACACCTTCACAACGTTCCAAGAAACGGCACCAAGCCACCGTCAGCGCTGGATCGGCGAGATCGGCCTTGTTCAGGATCAAGAGGCGTGCTTTTCCGGCAGCAGCGGCAAGAAGACGGGGGTTGCGGCTCCCACAGGGAAGGCGGGCATCCGCCACTTCGATAAGGAGATCGAGTAAAGGCAAGAGACGGCGCCAGTTCACCGGACCACCCGCATCCGCTGCGGGGGCCAGAAAAGGATTTGCGCTTTGCCGACGATGTTCTGGCGGGGCACTGCGCCCCAGACCCGGCTATCCTGGCTGTTGCTGCGGTTATCACCCATCATGAAATACGTGCCCGGGGGGACCGTTACCGGTCCGAAGTCCGGACCTTCGCCCGGATTGTGCGGCAGGTAGTCTTCCCGTACTTTTTTTCCGTTGACGAAAAGTTGACCCTTTTTCCACTCGACCGTCTGACCACCTACGGCAACCAAACGTTTAATGTAAATGGTACGCGGATCAAGGGGATAACGGAAAACGACGATGTCACCCGTCTTAGGCGTGCCAAGGCGGTAAACCAGCTTATTTACCATTACCCGGTCACCGGGAATCAGGGTGGGCTCCATTGAAGCGCTGGGGATGACAAAAGGCTCAAAGAGAAAGAAACGGATCCCGGCGGCCAGGATAACGGCGATGATGACCGCTTCCAGTAAATCAAAGGCAGTATGCCTCTTTCCTTCCATCGGCGGCTGTCCTTTCATCACGTTCCGGGAAACCCGCGCTATTCTTTGGCGCGCTCTTTCTCCCGTACCCTTGCCGCCTTCCCGACCTTCTCCCGCAAATAGTAGAGTTTGGCCCGGCGGACCCGGCCTTCACGGACGATTTCAATCCGTTCCAAGCGCGGCGAATGCAGGGGAAAGGTTCGCTCTACGCCGACTCCGTAGGAAACCCGGCGCACGGTAAAAGTCTCGCTGTTTCCCCGGCCGCGCCGGCGCAGGACCGTACCTTCGAAAACCTGGGTACGTTCGCGGCCGCCCTCGATTACCTTCACGTATACCCGCACCGTATCACCCGGTTGAAAAGAAGGGATGTCACTGCGCATTTGCTCACGTTGCACGCCCGTCATCAAGTCCATTCTTCTTTCCTTCCTTCCTCTTCTTCGATTTCCCGGAGAAGGTCGCGGTCCTCTGCGGTGAAGTTGTGGCGTAGCAAAAGATCAGGTCTTCTGGCGCGCGTGCGGCGCAAAGCCTCCTTGCGCCGCCAGCGCCGGATGGCCTCGTGATGGCCCGAGAGCAGAATCTCGGGCACGCCGTAACCGCGAAACTCTCGCGGTCTGGTATATTGCGGGTACTCAAGTAACCCCTCGCTCAACGATTCTTCCGCCAGGGAAGCAGGTGTGCCCAGTGCCCCCGGCAACAGCCGCACCACGGCGTCGACCACGACCACCGCCGCTGGTTCGCCGCCTGACAGGATGTAGTCGCCGATGGAGAGCTCTTCCTGCGCCAGATAGAGGCGAACCCGCTCGTCTACACCCTCGTAATGCCCGCAGATCAAGACCAGATGTTTCAGGGTAGCCAGTTCCTTGGCCTTGGCCTGGGTAAACAGTGTCCCCTGAGGTGAAAGCAGAATGATCCGGGACGGTTCGGCCAGCGGCATCAGGGCCTCGCAGGCGAAAAAAATCGGCTCCGGCCGCATCACCATCCCCGGTCCACCGCCGTAAGGATAGGCATCGACGCAACGGTGCTTATCCGGCGTATAGTCCCTAATGTCGACCAGATTGACGGTTACCAGCCCGCGGGCGATGGCACGTTTAATAATGCTTTCGCCAAAAGCTCCCTGGAACATCTGGGGGAAGATCGTGAGGATATCGATACGCATCCCTACTCCCCCAGGCCCGGCAGAAGCCTTACCCTGATCTCCTCTCGTTCCAGGTCAACCGCCTTCACGACCTCCCTGATTGCCGGCAGGAGGATTTCTCGCCCTCTTTCCGGGTGCCGCACCACCCAGACGTCGTTGCTGCCGGTGCGCAGCACTTCCTCGACGTACCCGAGAAAGTCCCCCTCCTCGCTATAGACCGGCAGGTCGACCAGCTCGAAGAAATAGAAATGGCCCGGGGGTAAAGGGTAGGCCTTTTCGCGCGGAATTTCCAGCGTGCTTCCCCGCCAGGCTTCTGCTTCGGCCAGGCTGTTGATCTCGGCGAACTTGACTACCAGCATCCGTCCCCGGTCCTTCACCTCTTGCACCGTAAGCGCGTGGCGGGCGTTGCCGCGGACGGCCGTTACCGTGTCCAACGAACGAAACCGCTCCGGGTGGTCTGTATAAGGCTCTACGCGGACCATGCCCCGGTGGCCGTGGGGAGCGGTAATCCGGCCAACTGCCACGTATGCGGGAAGCTGCCCCCTCCTGGCCAAAGGTGCTCCTCCTCTATTGGAGGATCTCGACCACGACGCGCTTCCCGTCCCTTGCCGCGGCCGCCTTGACCACCGTGCGGATGGCCTTGGCGATTCTTCCCTGTTTACCGATTACTTTTCCCATGTCTTCCGGTGCTACCTTAAGTTCCAGAATGACGGACTTTTCCCCTTCAACCTGGCTGACCTCCACCGCCTCCGGCCGGTCCACCAGGGCCTTGGCCAGGATTTCAACCAGCTCTTTCATCGCCTTCCTCCTCCACGCGGCCGCCGGTGCCGAATTTCTCCCAAATACCCGTACGCACCAGCAACTGCCTGGCCGTATCCGAAGGTGTGGCCCCTTTCTTGAGCCACTCGAGCACTTTCTCCTCCTTGAGGTATATCTGGGCCGGCTCGCGCAGCGGGTTGTAATAACCCAGCTCTTCTAAAAAGCGGCCGCTCCGGGGCGCGCGCGTATCCGCTACTACCACCCGATAAAACGGTTTCTTCTTGGTACCCATGCGCATCAACCGAATGCGTGCGGCCATGGGCGCCGTCACCTCCCGCTTGGCCTACCGCCAGAAGGGCAGGCCGAAAGGACCACCCGGCCTTCTCGCCGCCGTGGTTTCGGCCAACTGGCGGAGTATCTTTTGTGTTTGGGCAAACTGTTTCAGCAACCGGTTAACGTCCTGGACCGTGGTGCCGCTTCCTTGGGAAATCCTCCGCTTACGACTCGCATTGATGATCTGGGGGTAACGCCGTTCTTGGGGTGTCATGGAACAGATGATGGCCTCGATGCGTGTCAGCTCCTTTTCGTCCACCCGCAGGTTCTTTAACTCCTTTACCGTCCCCGCTCCGGGCAGCATCCCGATGATCTCCTCGAGCGAGCCGAGTTGACGTACCTGGCGCAATTGTTCCAGAAAGTCTTCCAGGGTGAAGTCGCGCTGGCGGAGCTTGCGCTGCATTTCCTTTGCCTGGGCGACGTCGATCTTGGCCTGGGCTTTTTCGATGAGGCTTAGCACGTCGCCCATACCCAGGATGCGTGAGGCCATGCGCGAGGGATGGAAGGGCTCGAGGGCATCCAGCTTCTCCCCCACGCCCACGAACTTGATGGGGCAGCCGGTGACCGCGCGTACGGAAAGGGCCGCACCGCCGCGGGTATCACCGTCGAGCTTGGTAAGCACAATGCCATCGATACCCAGCCCCTCGTGGAAACCCTTGGCCACGTTGACCGCATCCTGGCCGGTCATCGCATCCACTACGAGCAGAACCTCGGTGGGTTTGAGCACGGCACGCATCGCGCGCAACTCTTCCATCAACTGGGCATCGATGTGCAGCCTGCCGGCGGTATCAACCACTACAGCCTCGTGGCCGAGGCGCGCCGCGGTGGCCAGGGCCTCGCGGGCCACGCCTACCGCCGTCCCGCCCGGCTGCGCCAACACCGGTACCTCGATTTGCTTCCCGAGAATCTGTAACTGCTCTACCGCCGCCGGCCGGTGGACGTCGGCCGCCACCAAAAGCGGCTGTTTGCCCTGGCGCCGCAGGTACTGGGCCAGCTTGGCCGCGGTGGTCGTCTTGCCGGAACCATGAAGCCCTACCAGCATAATGACCGCCGGCCCGGCGCTCGGCTGAACCAACCCGGCATGCTCCGTGCCCATGAGCGCCGTCAGCTCTTCGTAGACGATCTTGACCACCTGCTGAGCCGGCGTCAGGCTCTGCAAAACCTCTTGCCCGACGGCCCGCGCCCGTACCTTTTCGATAAAATCTTTAACCACCGTATAATTAACGTCCGCTTCCAGTAGGGCCAGGCGGACCTCGCGCAGAGCGGCGTTGACGTCGGCCTCACTCAGCTTGCCTTTGCCGCGCAGTTTTTGAAAGATGGCCTGTAGCTTCTCGGTCAGGGCGCTAAAGCCTGTCATCGCTTTTCCCTCACTGGGCCCCGGGGGCCGGCGTCACAGGTAAATACTAAGGGAATTGCCGCCAAAAGTCAACCCCGCACGTTCCTGACGTATCTCCTTTTTGCCGGGCGGTCTTTGGCTCCCAGGGAGAGACTTGAGCATCATGGCCGGCCGAACGTGCGTGAGGGCGAGGGCGCAAGTTCGGCCGGAGGCTACGGATGGCCACTAGCTCCCGTGGCGCCATGGAGGACGCGCCCGAGCCCCGGGCCCGCCTCAAGCTGGAAGCTCGAGCGCCAGTGTCGCCCGCAAGGCTCACGCCAGGAATAACCCAGCGCACTCTGCTCTATCCCGAGTTTGTTTCTTGCGATCTTCGGCTGCTCCGAAATTCCACTTTCCGGGTGGCGCCGCGACCAGCTTGGCCATGCATGGCCTTCGGTCGGCTTGCGCCTTCACTCTCGCGAAAAGCACGGCTCGCCGCGATGCTAAAAGCCTTGCGCCGGGCGGGAACGGCGGGGAATGCGGCCGCGCACCCGGGAGAAGGGCGCAGGGCGGCCTGCCGCTGCTAGCCGAGGGTGCGCAGGGCGGCTTCAAAGGGCGGGCGCAGAATGCCCTTCTCGGTGATAATGGCGCTTATCAGGGCGGCGGGGGTAACGTCGAAGGCGGGGTTAAAGACCCGCGCCGCCGCCGGCACCAGCGGCTTGCCTTCCCAGAGACGCACCTCCTCCTCCGCCCGCTGCTCGATTGGGATGGCCTTGCCCGAGGCCACCTGGAGGTCAACGGTGCTGGTCGGTGCGGCAACGTAAAACGGTACGCCGTGGTAGTGTGCGGCCACCGCGAGACCGTAGGTGCCGATCTTGTTGGCCACATCGCCGTTGGCGACGATGCGGTCCGCTCCTACGATTACCAGGTCAATTTTTTGCTGCGCCATCAAGTAGGCCGCCATGTTGTCGCAAAGCACGGTCACCGGAATACCCAGCGTCGTCAGTTCCCAGGCCGTTAGGCGCGCACCCTGTAAGCGTGGCCTGGTTTCGTCGGCATAGACCATCTTCAGGCGACCTTCTTCGTGGGCGGCGCGCAGGACGCCCAGGGCGGTGCCGTATCCTACCGTCGCCAGGGCGCCAGCGTTGCAGTGGGTGAGGACCCGTGCGCCGTAGGGGACGAGTTCCTTGCCGAACTGGGCGAGGCGGCGGTTTGCCTCCTCTTCTTCGCGGTAAATCGCTAGGGCTTCCGCCTCCAGCGCCGCGGCTACCGCGGCCGGCGCGGTGTGGCGCACTTCCTGCCAGCGGCGCCGCATGCGCGCCAGCGCCCAGAAAAGGTTGACCGCCGTGGGGCGGGTAGCGCCCAACCGCTCAAGGGCCCTTTCTACCGTTGCGGCGGGCGGGCGGCCGTGTGTGGCGGCCTCGACCGCGGCCAGCACCACCCCGAAGGCCGCGGCTACTCCGATGGCCGGAGCACCCCGGACGGTCATCTCTTCGATGGCGCGTGCAACCTCTTCATAAGAGGCGCAGACACGGTAGGTTATCTCTTGCGGCAACCGGTTTTG
>JACIYD010000078.1 GCA_014360105.1 Clostridia bacterium | reverse complement strand
AAACCACTTTCCCGACCATGGGGCAAATTAATCCCGTAGCCATTGTCTCTTCCTCCCCTACTTGCTTTTTTCGACTCGCTGCACCACGAGGCCAACCACGTACACGGCCAACCAAAGGATAGCCAGAACTACGAAGACATTGGTCACACCGATGGCGCTGACCGTGACCGCTTCACCCCAGTTAACCAAGGCCATTCCCCCTTTACAGGGCGGTTTAACTACTTCCGGTAACCCAGGACGCTGCCGGCAATAATCATCTTTTGAATATTGGAGGTTCCCTCGACCACCTGGAAGGACTTGGCGTCGCGCAGGTAGCGGGCCACCGGGTACTCTTCGGAGTAGCCGTACGAGCCGTAAATCTTCATCGCCTCATTGGCCGCCTTTACCGCCACTTCGGCCGCGTAGTACTTCGCCATGGAAACCTCCTTGGTGTTGCGCACGTTCGGATCCCGATCCTTCTGCCAGGCCGCCCGGTACACCAGGAAGCGGGCCGCTTCTTCCTCCACCGCCATCTGGGCGATCTCGTCCTGGATCATCTGGAAGCGCCCGATTGGCTGGCCGAACTGGGTCCGCTCGTTTGCATATTGTACCGCCGCTTTGAGACAGGCGGCCGCCACGCCCAGCGCGCGGGCGGCACAGCTAAGCCGGGTGTTGTCGAGCTGCCACATACAGATTTTGAAGCCTTCGCCTTCCTGGCCCACCAGCGCCTCCTTGGGAATGCGGCAATCCTCGAAAATGATCTCGCCGGTCGGGGCGCAATGAATGCCTAGTTTATCTTCGATGGCCCGGGCGGAGTAGCCGGGCGTATTGGCGTCAACAATGAAGCAGGAAATTCCCCGGGCGCCGGCCGCGGGGTCGGTCTTGGCATAGACGAGCATGCAGTCCGCCACGTGGGCGTTGGAAATCCACATCTTGCTGCCGTTGAGAATATAATAGTCGCCGTCTTTTTTGGCGACGGTTTTCATTGAAGCAACGTCAGAACCCGTGTCCGCCTCGGTAATGGCAAAACCCCCTATTAACTTGCCTTCCACCAACGCCGGAATATACTTCCGCTTCTGCTCCTCCGTACCCCACCGCAGGAGGGTGTAGGCCGGGCCGTGCGCCTGCATGTTAAAGGGGAGCGTGTGCGCCGCACTGACCTTCCCTACTTCCTCGCACATGATTACCGAGGCAAGAAAGCCGGCCTCGTTGCCGCCGTATTCCTCGGGAATAAGACAGCCGAAGAAGCCCAGCTCGCCCATCTTCTCCACCAGTTCGCGGCGGAAGCGATGGGCCTTGTCGTCCTCGGCCAGTTTCGGAGCAATCTCCTTTTCCGCGAAGTCTCTGGCCAGGTCACGAAAGGCAATCAGTTCTTCACTGAGGGAAAAATCCATGAAGAAACCCTCCTTATTAGAGGTTAATGTTGGAGTACTTCCGCCACGGCCGCACTTCTTGCTTGTTCTCCAACACGTCCAGCGCGCGGTTGATGTACTTGCGCGTCTCGCTGGGCATAATGACATCGTCTACGTAGCCACGGGCCGCCGCCTGGTACGGGTTCTCGTAGAGGTCGCGGTATTCCTTGATCCGCTGGTAGGCCATTTCCTCGGGATTCGCCGCCGACTTAATCTCCTTGGCGAAAATAACGCTCGCCGCCGTCTCCGCGCCCACGATGGTGATGCGGGCGATGGGCCAGGCGAAAACGATGTCCGCCCCCGTGTCCTTGCAGCACATGCCGAGATAGGCGCCGGCGAAGGACTTCCGCAGGATGACCGTGATCTTGGGAGTGGTGGCATCGATGTAGGCATAGAGCATCTTTGCCCCGTGCCGCAGAATGCCCTTCCATTCTTCGCGCGAACCGATCCAGTAGGCGGGGGTATCGTGGAGGTTAATTAAGGGGATATTGAAGAGATCGCAGAAACGGACGAAACGAGCTACCTTGTCGGCGGCGTCGCAGTCGATGCCGCCCGCCAACCAGTTCGGCTGGCTGGCAACGATGCCACAGGACCGGCCGTTGAACCGCGCGAACCCGACGATAACGTTGCGCGCGAAATCCTTCATGATCTCAAAGAAATAGCCGTGGTCCACAATGCGGTTGATGACCTGGTGCATGTCATACGCCTTGTACGGTTCGGCAGGCACCAGCGTATCCAGATCCGGAATCAGCCTTTCTGGATCGTCGTCGCAGGGAATGCGCGGCGGTTTTTCCCGGTTGTTGGAGGGCAGGAAGCGCAGGAGTTCCTTTGCCTTATCCAAGCAGTCCTTGTCGTCTTCTGCCACCACGTGCGTGGAGCCGGATTTGACCGCGTGTGCCTCGACGCCGCACAGCTTCTCCAGGCTGATCTCTTCCCCGGTCTGGGTCTTGACGAAGGCAGGACCGGCGATGCCCATAAAGCCGGTGTGCCGACACTGGATGATGAAATCCTGCATAATGGGGTGATAAGCCTGGCCACCAAGGCAGGGACCCATTAACAGGGCGATCTGCGGCACGATGCCGGAGGCAAGGATCTGGGAGCGGAAAAGCCAGGCGTAAGCCTCGAGGGTATCCATTCCTTCCTGGAGGCGGGCGCCGCCAGAGTCGTTCATACCGACGAAGGGAATGCCCTTGAGCTTGGCAAAGTCGATCATGTCGGCAAATTTCTTGCCGTGGTATTCGCCGAAGGTCCCGGCCATCACCGTATAGTCCTCGGCAGCCACGGCGACCAGACGACCTTCTACCCGGCCAAAGCCCACCACTACTCCTTCGGCCGGCAGGTCCCGGTCGGCCATGCCAAAGGCCGTCTGGCGGTGCTTGACCCACATACCTAGCTCCGTAAAGGTTCCCGGATCAAAGAAGTACTCGATGCGCTCCCGTGCCGTCATCTTGCCGGCCTTGTGTTGCGCCTCTACCGCCTGCGGGCCACCCATCGCGAGGATCTTCTGCTTCTTTTCCGCGTACTCCCGGTAGAGCGTAGCATGATCCTTGAACATGCTGGCATGAATGCTCATGAAGCATCCCCCTTTCCGTTCTCTCGCCAAAACCGGTCCCGGTCCTACGCTTTCCCTGCCAATGCCGCCCACTGCCCAGAAAATCAAACGCCGCCGGCAGACTCGTCCCTTCGCGGGGCCGCCTAGCAGAACCGTAGCGTAAGCTTTTCCATGCAAATCCTGTGCCAAGCTCAAGCGCGCCTACGAGGCCGGTTTCTCTGTTCAAAAAACAAACCCGCGCCTAGCGGCGTTCATTTTGCAGACAAAAAGTCGACCCCGGCACTGCCGGGATCGAGGTTGCAGTGGTCGGCTTGCTTTCTTGAGCCCTGATAGAGCCTAACCTTCGCCGAGTTCTTTTAATTTTTTCCACAGCGTGGTGCGACTGATGCCCAGTCGTTCTGCCAGTTCCGAGCGGTTGGCCCCCCACCGGGAGCGGGCCTGGCGCAGGATTTGCTTTTCCATTTCTTCCAGGGTGCCCAGCCGAATGACGACCCGACCCCCTTCTTCGCCGGATACGGGCGGCGGCGCAAGCCGGGTCGGCTGCTGGACCGTCTCTGCGAAAAGCTCCTGAAAGAGGGCGTTGGCGTCTTCTTCCTGGCCGGCCAGCACGCAATAGCGCTGGACAAAGTTTTCCAGCTCCCGCACGTTGCCGGGCCAATCGTAACTTGCCAGCCACTTCACCAGCGCCTCTCGCGGCCTTCTTACAGGTAACTTGTGTTCCTCCTGGTAGCGTTTGATGAAATGGTCCACCAGCAGGGGAATGTCGTCTTTGCGCGCGCGCAGCGGGGGTACTTTTAGACAGAGGACATTGAGCCGGTAGAAGAGGTCAGCACGGAAGGTTCCCTCCTGCACCGCCTGCTGCAGGTTCTTGTTGCTCGCGGCAATGACCCGCACGTCCACCGGGATGACCCGGCTGCCGCCCAGACGCATCACTTCCTTTTCCTGCAGCACCCGCAGCAACCTTGCCTGAAGGGGAAGAGGCATCTCGCCGATTTCATCGAGGAAAATGGTGCCGCCGTGGGCCAGCTCAAAAAGCCCGAGCTTGCCCCCTTTCTTGGCGCCGGTAAAGGCTCCTTCCTCGTAACCGAACAGCTCACTTTCCAGCAGGTTCTCCGGCAGGGCGGCACAGTTTACCGCAACGAACGGCCCGCCGCTACGCCGGCTAAAGGCGTGAATGCTCTGCGCAAAAAGCTCCTTACCGGTACCGCTTTCGCCGCTCAGGAGCACGGTGGAATCCGTGAGCGCATACCGTTTCGCCTTTTCTACTGCCTCCCTGATGGCCTCGCTCTGCCCTATAATGTCCTCAAAGGTGAAACGGGCCACGAGCCCCTTCTGGTAGAGCTCGCGCCTGATCTTGGCCTCCAACTGGATGATGCGGGTAACGTCCTGGAAGGTGACAACGGTCCCGATCGTCTCGCGGCCGACCCTGATGGGTACGCGGTTAGCCACGACGCTGACGTCCCCCAGCTTGTGCAGCTCTCCCCCGGCCGGCCGGCCGTCGCCGTAAACCTTTGCCAGATAGGGATTGTGCGCCGTAACCTCGGCCAAGGGCTGATGGAGTACTTCCTTGTTCGGCAGGCCGAGTACCTGTGCCGCCACCGGGTTGCACAGACTGATCCGTCCCTGCTGATCTACAGCCAGGATCCCTTCGTAAGCGGAATCGAGAATGGTTTGCAGCAGTTCGGCACGCGCCATTTCCTGTCGCTTCACGAGGATGATCTCCTTGGCTCGGTGGACGGCCCTTACCAGGGAGTTGCGGCTTGACTGGACGAGGATACCGCGCATGCCGTTTGCCTCTGCCATTTGGACGATGCAGATCCCCGTGCAGATGACGGTGTCGACGCCCTCGCGGTGCGCCTGCAGGATCTGTTCCTCCAGTTCGTCCTCGTGGCGGTAGAAGAAGGTTCTGACCTCGACCCCGAGCATGCGCTGGATTAACCCGAAATCAAAGTTGCGGTCGCTCTTGTGATAACCGACGTAAGCAATCTTCTCCCCCAGGTGCTTACCTTTCCACAAGGCCTGAAAGAGCTCAAAGGAGCCGATCTCAATGTTGACCACGGGAATATCGACCACCTTGCGCACCTGTGCGCCGGTGGCGCCGCGGCTGATGATAACCTCCACACCGCTCTTTTCCATTTCACGGGCGATGCGGATGGCCTCGCCCAACACTTCTTCGCGTACCAGGATGGGTTCTCCGAGTTCATCCGCGACTTCTTTGGCGAGCTTCGTCATCTCCGGGTAGGTGGAGATGAGGGCGATTTGCGCGTCGATGGAGTATCCCTCCCTTCTTTACTTTTGCGGCTTACTTTCTCCCAATTCCCTGCCTTTCGGGCTGCAGGCCGCGTCCTGCGCCCGCTTTCTATATCTTGGCCCTGAGGCTTACCCTGGACTGCGGTCCGGAAGGTAAGCCCCCGCTTCTTTCTTTTCGCCACCCGTACGGCAGAATCCTGCCGGCCGCCGCCGTGCCGCCGTCGGTTTGGCGGCAACAGGCCATCTGTACTCGTTAGGCCTTGATGAACTCGTAAGTAAGCTGGCCGTCCGGTAAGCGCACTACGGCGAGATTAACGGCCAGACCCACCGCCAACTCCTGCGGTGGCACCTCGCGGCTCATGCGGCCGAAAACCTTCAAGCCGTCAAAGTCCGCCAGAGCAAGGGTGTAGGGAACATCGGCCTCAAAGCCCGTGGGCGCATAATTGGCCGTGGTAAAACTGATCAGGCGGCCGGTACCGCGCACCGGTTCGAAGACAACCTCACCGCCCAGGCATTGATAGCAATCGGCCCGTGGCGGGAAATAGCGTGCCCCACAGCGGGTGCAACGGCTGGCGGCCACCTCGCCCTTTTCCAACTGTTCGACAAAGCCGGCAACCTTGGTTTGCGCTGTAAAGCTTACCCGGCCAAACTTCTCAAAACCCATGACCTTACCTCCCCAGGATCGTCACGTTTCCATAGATGCCCACGCCGCCGATGTTGTGCACCAAGCCGATTTCCGCTCCCGGCACCTGCATCGCACCGGCCTCGCCCCGCAACTGCAGCACGATGGTACGGATCTGGGAGCCACCGGTGGCACCGATGGGATGGCCCTTGGAAAGGAGGCCGCCGTCAACGTTAACCGGGATACGGCCGCCCAGGTATGTCTGTCCTTCGCGGATCAGCTCCGCGCCACGCCCTGGTTCGGCAAAACCAAGGTCCTCGTAAGCCATAAGCTCGGCAATGGTAAAACAATCGTGCACCTCGGCCACGTCGATGTCCTGGGGCCCCACACCGGCCATCGCGTATGCCT
The DNA here is from genome assembly GCA_014360105.1 of Clostridia bacterium. Classification (GTDB taxonomy): domain Bacteria; phylum Bacillota; class DSM-521; order Neomoorellales; family SLTJ01; genus JACIYD01. The sequence goes on along the minus strand of JACIYD010000078.1, from coordinate 780 downwards.
GCCGCGCCGCCTCCCGCGCGCAACTCAGGCCTGTGAGATCGCTGCGGCCGGTAAGGGTCATCGGGGCGGTGGCCGCTCCTAGCCCGAGAATCCAGACCGGCTTTTGGCTAATTTCTCTGGCCTTCTCCGCGCGTGCCAGGATGAGGCAAGAGGCACCGTCAGCGTTGGCGCAGCAGTCAAATTTCTTTAGGGGGCTGGAGATCACCTCCGAGGTCATCACCTGTTCGAAGGTAACTTCCTTCCGGTAGACCGCCTTTTCGTTCAGCGCCCCGTATTTAGAGGCCTTCACGCGGATCCGCGCCAGATCCTCCTCCGTGGTACCGTAACGGGCGAAGTGCGCCTGGGCATGCATCGCGTAGTAGGCCGGCATCATCGTCCCGAAGGGGGACTCCCACATGATGTCGGCGCCGCGGCCCATACGCTCCTGGGAGTCGGCCGAACTGATCTCGGACATCTTCTGGAAACCAAGCACGAGGACGATGTCGTGCAGTCCCGACTTGATCAGGGAGTAAGCGACACGCAGGCCCATGCTGCTGGAAGAACAAATGGTTTCGAGGCAGAAGGTGGGCTGGGGGTTCAACCCCAGGTACTCGGCGATCAGACCGGAAGGGCTCCGCTGCTTGTCATACTCCGGCGCGGAACAGATTACCGAAGCGTTTATGTCCCGTACGGTTAGGCCGGCGTCGGCCATTGCCTCGCGAAATGCCTCAAACGCAAGCTCCCGAATCGACCCCTCGTAGCCGCGCACGAAGGCGCTCTGCCCGACGCCGATAATGGCCA
>JACIYD010000077.1 GCA_014360105.1 Clostridia bacterium | reverse complement strand
GCTCTGGCCGTGCTGGTGGAAAAGGTGACGGGCGCCGGTTATAAGCAACTGGTGCTGGATCCGAGCCCCCAGACCCCGTCTCAGGCCCTGGCCGACTTTGTCCAAATGCGGCGCCAGGCCATTAAGAAGCGCTTCCGTCCCTTCGGTTATCCGGTGATCGCCTTCACCCTGGCGGACGATCCCGAGGAGGAAGTGGTCGAGGCGGCTGCCTACGTGACCAAGTACGCGAGCATCGTGACCCTGAAGACCACCGCCAGGGCCCACCTCCTGCCGCTTTTGACCTGGCGGCAGAACCTCTACACCGACCCGCAGGTGCCGATCCAGGTAGAGGAAAAGCTAAACGAGGTCGGCACGCCCAACGAAAACTCGCCGGTTTACGTTACCACCAATTTCTCCCTCACCTACTACACCGTGCAGGGCGAGGTCGAAGGCTCGCGCATCCCGAGCTACATCATCTCGGTCAATACCGACGGGCTTTCGGTGATGACTTCTTACGCCGACGGCCGCTTCACCGCAGAGAAGATCGCCCAGGTGATGAAGAAACTTGATGTGGAGAGCAAGGTTAAGCACCGGAACATCGTCATCCCGGGAACGGTGGCCGTGCTTAAAGGAAAACTTGAGGAACTCACCGGCTGGAACGTCATGGTCGGTCCGCGGGACGCGTCGGGTATTCCGGCGTTTGCCAAGAGCAACTTCGCAAGCTAGCGGTGGGGAGAAATCACGAGGAAGGGAGAATCGCCATGCCGGTTGAAGTGCTTAAGGACAGAAATCCGAGTCGGGTCGGGGAAGTGGTGCTGGGGGCGACCAAGGAAGAAGGAGGCACCCGGGCATACAGCCTCAAGGTGGGCGGCGACCCGGCCCTGCCTTTTCATCACTTTGAGGGGCAAACTCCGAATCGGCCGGTGATCGCGCTGGAAGTCCAGGATGTCGTGCCGAACTGGCCGCCGGCGCTGGCCGCCTGTTATCAGGACGTCTGGGACAACCCGGCCGCCTGGGCAAAGAAGTGTGTGGAGCAGTACGGTGCCGACCTGATCTATCTCAAGCTGGACGGCGCCGACCCGGAGGGGGCGAACCGCAGCGTAGACCAGTGTGTGGCTACGGTGAAGGAAGTCCTCGCCGCGGTGGGCGCGCCTCTCATCGTGGTGGGCTGTGGTGCTTCGGAAAAGGACAATCAACTCATGGAGGCGATCAGCGAGGCGGCGAGCGGCGAACGGCTGCTCCTGGGCAACGCCGAGCAGGACAACTACCGGACCATCGTGGCCGCCTGTATGGTTCACGGCCACAACGTTATTGCCAAGTCGCCGCTTGACATCAACATCTGCAAGCAGCTCAACATCCTTATTACCGAGATGAACTTACAGCCAAACCGCATCGTCATCGACCCCTCAATCGGCGGCCTCGGCTACGGCATCGAGTATGCTTTCTCCATTATGGAAAGGTCGCGGCTCGGCGCCCTCCAGGGCGACAAGATGCTTTCCATGCCGGTCCTTTGCACCATCGGGCACGAGTGCTGGCGCCAGAAGGAAGCAAGCGCGCCGGAGACGGATTACCCCGAGTGGGGCGAGGCGGCGGCACGCGGCGTCCTCTGGGAAGCGACCGCGGCCAGCGCCCTCTTGCAAGCGGGGGCTCACATCCTCCTCATGCGCCACCCGCGGGCTGTGGCCCTGACCAAGGGCCTCATTGACAAGCTAATGCAGCCGAGTGACTTCTAGGGGGCAGGGGGGAAGAAAATGCTGATCATCGGCGAGCGCATCAACGGGATGTTTACCGACATCAAAGAAGCGTTGCAGAATCGGGATCCCAAGGCGGTGCAGGAGTGGGCCAAAAAACAAGAAGAAGGGGGCGCCCGCGCCCTGGACCTGAACGTGGGCCCGGCGGTGCCGGCGGCGGAGCGGGCCGCGGCCATGCAGTGGCTGGTAGAGGTCACGCAAGAAGTTTCGGGCTTGATGCTGTGTCTAGACTCCACCAACTTCGACGTCATCGAGGCAGGGTTAAAGGTTTGCAAGAACCCGGCGATGATCAACTCCACCAATGCGGAGCGGGAGAAGGTCGAGCGGGCCTTCCCGCTGGCGGTACAGTACGGGGCCAAGCTGATCGGCCTTACCATGGACCGCAAAGGCATCCCCAAGGACGCGGACTCCCGGCTCGCCTTTGCCATGGAGCTGGTGGCCGCGGCCGACGAGTTCGGCCTGCCGATGGAAGACCTGTACATCGATCCCCTGATTCTGCCCGCCAACGTGGGCCAGGATCACGGGCCGGAAGTGCTGAAGACCCTGCAGCAGATCAAGCTCCTGGCAAATCCCGCGCCGAAGACGGTCTTGGGTTTGAGCAACGTCTCCCAGGGGTGCCAGGATCGCTCCTTGCTCAACCGCACCTTCCTGGCGTTGGGTATGGCCTGCGGCCTGGACGCGGTCATCGCCGACGCCTGTGACCCCTTACTGACGGAGACGGCTGCCGCGGCCGAAGTCCTGCTCAACCAGACGATTTACTGCGACTCCTACGTGAAGATGTTCCGTACGCGTTAGGGCGGCGCAAAAGAGAATAGGGAGCTCCGGGCAGGCAAGAAAGGCAAGAGAAAAGGGAACCCTGCCCGGAGCACCTCCGGGTCGAACGCCTCGCCAATGAGGGAGGGAAGGAATGTGGCGGTAGATCTCCCCGGCGCCGGCGCCCAGGCATATTTATCGCCGCGCCCCGAGCGGGTCGCCGCGATCGAGAGGGCGTCGGGTCAACGCATTTCCCTCTGTTATCAGTGCCAGAAGTGCTCCGGTGGCTGTCCCCTGGGCTTTGCCATGGACCTATTGCCCCACCAGTTCATTCGCTATGTGCAGATGGGGCACCTGGAAGAGCTGTGGCACACTCGCACCATCTGGCTGTGTGCCGCCTGCCGCACCTGTGTCGCCAGATGCCCCAACGGCATCGACCTGGCCGCCGTGGCCGATGCGCTCAAGCAGGAGGCCGTGCGGCGGCGGCTGCCCGCCAAAGAAAGCGCGGTTCAGGCCTTCCATCAAGCCTTCCTTGCTTCCCTGCAAAACCGAGGCCGCCTGCATGAGCTGAGCATGCTCATCCGCTACAAGCTAAAAAGCCGCGGACCGCTAACCCAGGACCTCGACCTGGGTCTGGCCATGTTCCGGCGGGGCAAACTCAAGCTGCTGCCGGAAGGGGTCAGACGCCAAAAGGAGATCCGCGCCCTTTTTGCCAGGGCGCAGCAGGGGGGCAACGGCAGTGGCGCGCTATAGCTATTATCCGGGCTGTTCCTTGCATGCGAGCGCGGCCGAGTACGATGCGGCCACACGCGCGGTATTCGGCCGCCTGGATCTGCAATTACAGGAACTGGCCGACTGGAACTGCTGCGGCGCCAGCTCCGGTCACGCCCTCAGCCCCTACCTTGCCCACGCCCTGCCCCTGCGCAACCTCGTGCTCGCCGAGGCCCAGGACCAGGAACTGGTGGTACCGTGTGCCGCCTGTTACAACTTGCTGCGGGTGACGCAGGCCTTCATGGCGGCAAACCATGAGGAGGCCCGGGAACTCAACCGGGACGCCGAAGAAATTCTCGGTCGCCCCTATCGCGGGCAGGTAGTGGTGCGTCACGTCCTGGAGGTACTGAGCACGCCCGCCATGCTGGGTGCCATCCGCGCGAGCGTCCGCCGGCCGCTGCACGGTCTGGCTTTGGCCGCCTACTACGGCTGCCTGCTCAACCGGCCCGCGAGTGTGAGCTTCGAGGAGAACCCCGAGCAGCCCCAGCGGATGGAGAAGGTCCTGGCGGCCGTAGGCGCGAAGCCCCTTCCGTGGCCGGCGCGGACCGACTGCTGCGGCGCCTCGCTGGCCCTCTCCCGGCCCGACCTGGTTGGGCATCTGGTCCACGAGATCGTCTCCGCCGCCCGCCGGGCGGGTGCCGCGGCGCTCGTCACCGTTTGCCCCCTCTGTCAGGCGAACCTGGACGGGCGCCAGCCTAAGGGGAGAGAGATGCCGGTCTTCTATCTTTCGGAAGTGGTGGGGGTGGCGCTGGGCTTGAAAGGAGCGGCCGGCTGGCTGGCGCGCCACCTGGTCGACCCGCGCCCGGCGTTACGCGCTTATCTGGCTTGAGAGAAAGGCGGTGAGGAAGGTGCGTCCCCAAGAACGCGTCGGTGCGGTCATGGTCGCCGGCGGCGGCATTGCCGGCATGCAGGCCGCGCTCGACCTGGCTTCCGCCGGCTTCTTCGTCCACCTGGTCACGGAAAGCCCCTCCCTGGGCGGCCGGATGAGCCAGTTGGACAAGACTTTCCCGACCAACGACTGCGCCATGTGTCTCCTCGGTCCGCGGATGACCGATACCTTGAACCATCCGAACATCATGCTCCATACCTGTACCACCGTAGAGGCCTTAGAAGGAGAACCCGGCGCCTTCCGCGCCCGGCTGCGCAAGCGGCCGCGCTACGTCAATTTGCGGGAATGCACCGCCTGCGGCGATTGCGAACGGGTCTGTCCGGTATCCGTGCCCGATGCCTTCAACGAGGGCATGAACGAACGTAAAGCCATCTACCGCCTTTTTCCCCAGGCGGTGCCCAACAAGTACCTGATCGAGAAACGCGGCACCCCGCCTTGCCGCGCGGCCTGCCCGGCCGGTACCAACGTCCAGGGCTACGTCGCTCTCATTGCTCAGGGGAAGTTCGACGAGGCGCTGGAGGTGGTGCGGCGGCGTATGCCCTTTGCCGCCGTCTGCGGCCGGATCTGCCACCACCCTTGTGAAGGGGAGTGCAACCGCAAAGAATTTGATGCACCCGTGGCCATCCAGTGGTTAAAACGGGCGGCGGCGGATTTCGGCGCGGCGAAGCCGCCCGCGCCGCCGGAGGCAAGGCGGGCGGAGAAGGTGGCGGTTATCGGCGCCGGCCCCGCGGGTTTGACGGCCGCCTTCGACCTGGCCCAGGAGGGCTTCCGGGTCACGGTCTTCGACGCTTTGCCGGCGGCGGGCGGTCTTTTGCGCGCGGGCATTCCCCGCTATCGCCTGCCGTTGGAAGCAGTGGAGCGGGACCTCGCCTGGTTGCTCGCGGGCGGGCCGGAGCTAAAGCTCAACACCCGCGTCGGCCGGGATGTGACCCTGGAACAACTGCGCCGCGAGTATCAGGCAGTGCTTATTGCCGCCGGCACCGGCGGCAGCCGCCGCCTGGAAGTGCCGGGCGCCGACCTTGAGGGAATCCAGCCCGGCCTGGCGTTTCTCAAAGCGGCCGCCCTGGGAGAGAAACCGGCGCTGGGCAAGCAAGTGGCGGTCATCGGCGGCGGCAACGTGGCGGTCGACGCGGCACGCACCGCCCGGCGCCTCGGGGCAGAACGGGTCACGCTGGTCTGCCTGGAGCGGCGCGAGGAAATGCCGGCGCACCCGTGGGAGGTCGAAGCCGCCCTGGAAGAAGGTATCGCGCTCAAACCCTCCTGGGGTGTCCAGCGTTTCCTCGGGGAGGGCGGGGCAGTGCGCGGCATCGCCCTGGTCCGCTGTACCTCCGTTTTCGACGCGCAGGGGCGCTTCCGCCCCACCTTTGACGAGAAAACCACCGACCGCCTCGCGGCGGACACGGTGATCGTGGCCATCGGCCAACAAGCGGAGTTGGATTTTCTCGGCCCCAAGAGCGGCGTCAAGCTCCGCCGCGACGGCACGGTGCAAGTCGACCCGGTGACCATGGCGACCACGGTGCCCGGCATCTTTGCCTGCGGCGACGTGGCCCTAGGCCCGAGTTCCGTCGTGGAAGCGGTGGCCTCGGCGCACGAGGCCGCGCTGTCCATCAGCCGTTTCCTGCGGGGCGAGGACCTCAACGCCGGCCGGGAGAAGCGGCCGGCGGAAAAGCTCGGTCCCCCGCCCCATGCCCGGGCAGAGGGCGGCCCCCGGCGGGAGCCGCGGGTACTGCCGGTGGCGGAGCGCCTCGGCGGCTTTGCCGAAGTGGAGCAAGGCTACACACCGGAAGAAGCCGTGGCGGAGGCGGCCCGCTGCCTCAACTGCGGCATCTGCTGCGACTGCCGCCAGTGCGAGATTGCCTGCCAGAAAAAGGCGGTGGAGCACGGGCAGCAGGAGGAAGTGGTCGAGCTGGCGGTAGGCGCGGTTGTCGCCGCACCCGGCTATGCCCTTTATGAGGCGGAGCGGAGCGGCGAGTACGGCTACCGCGTTTACCCCAACGTAATCACCAGTATGGAGTTCGAGCGGCTGCTCAGTTCCACCGGTCCCACCCAGGGGGAGATCCGACGGCCAAGCGACGGCGCGCACGTACGCCGCCTCGCCTTCATCCAGTGCGTGGGCTCGCGGGACGAGGCAAGGGCGGCGGCTTACTGCTCCGCCATCTGCTGCATGTACGCCACCAAGGAAGCCTTTATCGCCCGGGAGCACGACCCCGACATCGAGCCGACCATCTTCTACCTCGATATGCGCTCTTACGGCAAGAACTTCGACCGCTACGTCGAGGCGGCGAAGGCGGCCGGAGTGCGCTACGTGCGTGCGATGATTTCCGCGGTCAAGGAAGAACCGGGAAGCAAGAATCTGCGGCTGAGATACAGCGTGGACGGCCGCCTCAGGGAAGAGGAATTCGACCTGGTGGTGCTGGCCGTGGGTGTGCGACCGCCGGCGGCGGCGCAGCAACTTGCGCGGAGCCTGGGCATCAAACTCAACCCGGACGGCTTCGCCTGGACCGACCCCCTGGCGCCGGTAGCCACCAGCCGGCCGGGTGTGTTCGCCGCGGGCGTCTTCCAGGGCCCGCGGGACATCCCGGAAACGGTGATTAACGCCAGCGCGGCCGCGGCGGCCGCGGCGGAGTTCCTGGCCGGCGCCCGGGGACAGTTGGTGCGCCAAAAGGAATACCCCCCGGAACGCGACGTTTCCGCCGAGGAGCCGCGGGTGGGGGTCTTTATCTGCCACTGCGGGCTGAACATCGCTTCGGTGGTGGACGTGGCGGCGGTCACCGAGGCGGCGCGGCGTCTGCCCGGGGTGGTCTACGCCGAGCACAACCTTTATACCTGCTCCCAGGACACCTTGAAGCGTATCCAGGACATCATCGTCCAGGAAAAGCTGAACCGGGTGGTGGTGGCCTCGTGCACCATCCGCACCCACCAGCCTCTCTT
>JACIYD010000076.1 GCA_014360105.1 Clostridia bacterium | reverse complement strand
GGCCGGCCCGCCAGGCAGGCCCTGGCCTCAAGACCGCCCTCGTCCAGCGCCACGCCCGGGCCGGCTTCCAGCTTGAAGTCGGGGGGTTCCGGCGGCAGGAGCGCCCCGCCGTAAATGTCGCGGCCCGGCAAACCGGCCTTCGGGGGTATTTTGCGTGCCAGGACCGTTCCCGGGGAGACCGAAGTGTAGGTGAAGCGGCGGCGGAAGTCGGCCTGTTCCTCCGGACCGACTACCACCGGCACCTTTTCCGCCTCGGGGAAGAGAATCTCCAGGCGGGCCGGCTCACCCGGCACCGGCGGCGTGGCGCGGGCCACCACAAACTTGCCCTCCTCGGCGGCACTTGTTGCCCGCTCGCAGGCGCACCAGTCGATGCCGTGGCAGATGCCCCGGCGGCGCAGCTCCTCGAGAAGCTCTTCCAGCGTCAGCGGCGAGCTTGTCAGCTCCCGCGTCTGGGGAACAATCTTAAGCTCGGCCGCCGGCGGAAGGTCAGGTATCTTGCGCCGGTAAACCACCTGCGGTCGCACGCTGAGCTTGGCCGCAAGACCGTCGGGCGCGACCTCCAGGAGCCAGCTTCCCGGGCTTTGGGCAACCAGAGGCCGGAGTTCGATTACGTCCCCCTGCTTCACCGGGGTGGGCCCTTCCCGGAGCGTGCCGTTGACCAGCAGTTCTACCCCGTCGGCGGGCACCAGTACCGGGTAAGGACCTCCCGGCGGATGCGTCACGCGCACTCTTCCGTTCTCGACCCAGGCCAGCGGCTCAGGTTCGGTCAAGGGGAGCTTTGGGGTCTTGGGTCCTTTTGCCGTCTCGCTACTGGTCACCGCCGGATTCTTCCTTCCTCTCCCTGGCCTTTCTTTCCATGGTCTCGAGTACGGTAAAAACCCCTATAAGGTCCAGGCTTTCCTTGATCTCCGGCGGTACGGAGGCAAGCCGCAAGACTTGTCCCCGGGAGAAGAGGCGAGCGGCGGCGCGCACAATGGCCCCCGCACCGGAAGAATCAAGGAACTCCAGGAGCTTGAGATCAAGTTCAACCGTAGGGGAGACCTGGCAGGCGATTTCCCGTTCCAGTTGGCTGGCGTTGCTAAAATCGACTTCGCCCTGGACCACCAGGGTGACCGCATCCTTGTCTCTTCGTATAGAAACCTCCACAGATTGTCACCTGCCCTCCTGCAGCTTGACCACTGCCAGGGTGACATCGTCCCGCTGTCCTCCGCCTGCCGTAAACTCTTCCAGGAGCTCGAGCAGCCTCTCTTTAATCGTTTGCGCCGGGAGGTGGCCGAGCGCGGTGGCGGCTTCGGCCAGTCTAGCCCGCCCGAACTTTTGCCCCTCGGGGCTACGTGCCTCAACGAGGCCGTCGGTGTAGAAGAGCAGCGTGTCGCCCGCAGTAAGGTCGAGACTTAACGTTTCAACCGACGGCGGACCGCCGAGGAGCCCCAGCGCCACCCCGCGACAGGGCAGAAAGGCACTTGTACCGCCCCGGACGAGAAGCGGGGGGCAATGGCCGGCGTTGGTCAGGACGACTTGCCCCTTGCCAGGGTAAATGGTGCCGAGGCAGAGGGTGGCGAAAGCGCCGTTGCGGCTTAGGTCTTCCCCTACCAAGGCGTTCAGGTGCTCCAGGATGGCCCGGTGGTCGGCCTTGAGGCGAACTACGGAACGTAAGGTGCTGCGTAGGCCGAGCATGAGCAAGGCCGCTTTTAAACCTTTGCCCATCACATCTGCCACCACCGCGAACAGCGCGCCGTCCGCCGCCAGAAAATCGAAGTAGTCGCCGCCCACGGCGTAGGCCGGAATGGTTGCCCCGCTGAGGTCTAAGCCCTGGATAGTGGGCACCTCCTTGGGCAGGAGCGCCTGGTGCACTTCCCTGGCAACGGTCAGAATTGACTCTTCGCCGCCACTCAACCGCTATTCTCCCCTTCTTCACCTTGTTGGAATAGTTCCGCCAAGCCCACCACTTCCAGTATCTCCTGTACTTCAGGCCGCACGTGGCCTAAAGTGACTCGCCCTTCCCAAACCCGGTAAATATCCAGGAGGCCGCGCAGCCCGCTTGAGTCCACGAAACGCAACTCCCTCAAGTCAAGGAAAAGTTTTGTTCCTGGAGAAGGTATCGCCTTTTCCCTGAGGTAGCCGACGGTGTCCGCATCAAGCTCGCCTATAAGCTTAAAGTGAATGACACCGGGTTCCCGCCGAATTGTTAGTTCTAGCACGACTGCTTCACTCCGATCTCCGCGGGGTTTTTTTCCGTATCGAACTCCAACGCTATGGTGGTGCCGCTCGCCTCGGTTTTAAGGTACAGGCGGTCGCAATAGTAGAGCATAAGGGTGAAGCCGCTCCCGAGAGAATTCTTGGTAGAATAGTGGGGCATGAGGGCGGCTCTGGGGAGATTCGTCAGACGAATACCGGGCCCACGGTCGCTGACGAAGAGGCGCAAAAGCTTCTCCTGTGCCTTAAGTTTGAAGTCGCCCTGGCCCGCGTGCTTAAGGCTGTTGGTCAGCGCTTCTGAAAGGCAGAGCAGAAGCGCATACAGGCGCCTGCCGACTAGAGCTGAGGCGACGGAAGCCACAGCGTGTCGGGCGGAAGCGATATCCTTCGCTTCTTGGACCGTTCCTTCGGCCAGGACGGTGCCCTCGGCGGCCAGGGTTTCCATTTCTGTCGGGGAGGTCAGCAATAACCGGCCTCCCGTTACGGCCCGGATGGCCTCGCGGTAGGCCTCCATTTCCCGTCGGTGAAGCTGCCTTTCCCTCTCGATTACCTCGGTGATGTCGAGGGCAAGTATGCCGCCGCTTTTGAAGTCGAGGGGGATGCCGTGCACGTCAAAGACCCGGTCCTGGCCAACAACCACCTCCCGCTGGTGTGCGTGCTCCCTCAAAGCCCGGCGCATGACGCTTGTCGCCACCTCGAGGGGCAGGTCAAGGTCCTCCTGCCCGGCCAGCCGCCGGAAGCGTCCCGCCTCGTACTTGAGCACCTGGCCCACCCGGAGGGCGTTCAGGATCTCCGCTTTTTCTACTTCCGCCAGGAGTTTTCCCCTGGCCACCGCGCGCAGGTGTTCCGGCAGTTGGTCGACCAATTCGCGCACCAGAGCCCCGGTGCTGCCGGTGAGAAGGGCGTACTCCCCCTTGTTGAGATGACCTCCCGCGTCCTGGCCGCGCCGTACGGCGAGGATGTCGAAGACGTGACAATTGTCCTTACCTCTGGTAGGCACCGGCGCGACCTCGAGGTCTACGCCGGGGAAAAGGTGTACGGTGTAGTTCTGCGATAAGGGCGCGTCGGTGCGAAGGCCGAGCTCGATGGTGCTCAGCACGAGGATTTCGGCCGGGTAGGAGCGCCCGTCGGACGCCAACAGGTCTATTGGCACCGGCCGCGGCAGCACGCGCCGCAGGGGACCGCCGCTGACAAAGTGCGGGCAGTCGCGGCATTTGCCTTGCTGGCACCACTGGCACCTGATCACGGCTTTTCCCCTTTTCCATCGCGCAGGAAAGCTCTTGTGCCCACCTCAAGCCGCCGGCGCTGCACCGCCGCCAGATAGGCGGCCGCCGGGTGGGCGAGTCTTTCCAGGCACTCGGCCCAGGCTTCCTCTTCCTCGCGGAACCGCTTCCTCCCGGTAGGGCTGGCCAGCACTTGCGGCTGCCAGGAGGGCCTTTCGCTAAAAACCCTCACCAGTTCCGGGTCGAACTGGCTGCCGGCACAGGTTTTGAGTTCCTCCGGGACGCGCTCCCAGGGTCTTGGCCGCTGATAGGGACGGTAGGTGGTCATGGCGTCTAAAGCGTCGGCCAGGATGAGAATGCGCGCCAAAAGAGGCAGGTCCGGGCCGCGCCGGCCGTAGTAGCCTTGGCCGTCCCAGCGCTCGTGGTGCAGGAGTACTAGATCAAGTAAAAGCGGCTCTGCCGCCTTTTCTTTGGCGAGCATTTCCGCACCCCAGGCGGGATGCTTTTTCATTTGTTGCCATTCGGCAGGCGAGAGCGGCCCGGGCCGGGTCAATACCGCGGTGCTGATTTTTGTCTTACCGAGGTCGTGGAGCAGCGCTCCGGTGAGGAGCACCTCCCACCCTTGGTCCATCATGCCCAGCTCAAACGCAAGCCGCAGGGCGAGGTTGGCCACGTTCAGGCTGTGGCGAAAAAGGTCCGCACTGTGTTCCCGGATCAACTTAAGATAGTGGTAGGTAGCCTGCCATTCCATTTATGTACTCCCCTCTCCCCAAAGGAAGAAAAAACCGGCAGCCATAGGTGGCTGCCGGAGAAGAAAAGGGAGTTTAGAATTGTGAAGGTGAGGGATACGCTTTCCGGCAGCCTGGCGATCATAGCCTTTTTGGCCTTAGACCCATGGCTTTGCGTCCTCGCCTTTCGGTCGAGTTTGCCCTTGGCGGTAGCGATATCGTCTATAATTATGGGTTTTAATATGGAGGGTTTAGCAGGAGGGGGGTGAGGCCAAAGGAAAAACAGGCACCACCGATACGGGTGGCGGGAAGCAACATTCTCCGAGTCGAGCGCATTTTTCCGTGGCACGGTGGGACTGTTGAATAAGCTGGGCAGACAGAGGCCACCGCTCAAAGGGGTGGCTTTGCCCGGTGAGCGGACGATGGGTTTTTCCGCCATACTCTCCCCACCCACCAGCCATGCAATATCTATCATGTTTTGAGTAAATTCGACAAAATATCGTTTTCTCCTGCCAACTGGTAAAATGATTTGCTACATACCACGGCCAGATCACGCGTCAGCACCTGGTCAAGTGCATATTAATGACCTATTCCTTCTCAATGGTAACGGCCTTTATCGCACGAATGTATGGCCCCCCAATGCCTCCTTTTGTTAGCCGGGATCTCTGGTTCTCTCCGCGCAAGATCCGAAAAAGTCACCTCCCCCGAGAAGGATTTGACCTGATCCGCGAGGATTAATACCGGCGTAACCCAAGAGTACAAACCCCAACACGGCCAGGGAAATGCAGAGGACGGGCGGGAGATACCACCACCAGTAGCCGTTGACGATCCCCCCGTGGGTAAAGGCGTAGTGGAGCATCATGCCCCAGCTCTTCTGCGTCGGGTCGCCCAGGCCCAAAAAGCTTATTCCCGCCTCGGTGAGCATGGCCCCGGCCACCGCCAGGGAAGCCTTGGCCAGCACCACCTCTGCGGTGTTGGGCAGAATATGGCAAAACATGATGTAGAAGCTCCCGCCGCCCAGGGCGCGGGCACTGGTAACAAACGGCATTTCCCGGATCTGCAGCACCCGGGAGCGGACCACGCGGGCCGTCCCCGCCCACCCCAGAAGGGCGATGGTGATAATGAGGTTCCACAGGCTGGGTTTGAGATAGGCAATGAGCACGATCACCAGCGGCAGGGTGGGGATCAGGAGAAAAACGTCGGCCAAGCGCATCAAAAGTTCCTCCACCGCGCCCCTCAGGTAGCCGGCCAAAAGCCCGAGAGCAGTGCCCACTACGGTGGCCAGCAGAGCGGCAAAAAACCCAATGAACAGGGACACGCGGGCGCCGTAGATAAGCTCGCTCAAGAGGTCCTGGCCGATATCGTTGGTGCCCAGCGGGTGACCCTTCCCCGGCGGCAGGTAGGGAACGCCTAATTCCCAGGGATCGTGGGGTGACAGATACGGGGCCAGGAGGGCCATGATTAAGAAGACCAGGAGGATCAGAAAGCCGGCCAGGGCCATCTTGTTCTTAGCCAAAGCTTTCACCTTCCCTAATGCGGGGATCGACCAAGGCGTAAAGAAGGTCGGCCACAAAGTTGGCGAGCAAAACACAGCAGGCCAGGATCAGGAAACACCCTTGGAGGAGAGGATAATCCCTGGAAACCACCGCGTCGTAGATCAGGCTGCCCATCCCCTGCCAGGAGAAGACCACCTCCACCAACAGCACCCCGGCCACCAGAAAGCCGAAGTCCAGGGCCACCACGGTGATCAGCGGAGGGAGGGCGTTCCGAAACACATGGCGGAATAGAACCTGTTTTTCCTTCAACCCCTTGGCCGCCGCGGTCAAAACGAAATCCTCAATTTTGACCTGGGCCACGGCGTTCCGCATGATCAGGTAGTTGTAGGCGGTGTTGTGGACAGCCAACACGGTGAGGGGAAGGGCCAGGTGCCACAACACGTCCCCCACCCGGGCCAGGCCGGAACTCCCCTCCCCCACCATTCCTCCCAGGGGAAACAAGTCGGCGTAGTAAGCCAGCAGGAGAATAAGGATCATTCCCAGGCAGTACGTGGGCAGCGAATACAAGAACAGAAGTATCGAGGTAGAGAGAACTTCCGCTCTTCGGCCCATTCTCCAGCCGGCCAGCGACCCCAGCCAGGCGCCCAAGACGGCGGAGATGGCAATTGCGGGCAGGAGCAATACCAGGGTCCACTTCAGGCGGAAGAGGATTACCTTGAACACCGGCTGGCCGTACTGGTAGGACCACCCGAAGTCGCCGCGCAGGCAGTTGCGGACATAGCTCAGGTACTGGACGGGAACGGGCTTATCCAGCCCGTACTTGGCCTTTATCTCTGCTAGGGCCTGGGGCTGGTGCACGTACAGGTAGAGGTACCCTTCCTCCCCCAAAAGGTGCACCAGGGGGTCGCCGGGCATCAGCCGCACCAGGAAGAAGTTGAAAGTCACCACCAGAAGAAAAACTACCGCGTACCAGAAAGCCCGCATCAAGACATGCCGCATTTTCGCTTTCCTCTCCAGTCGCCGCCGGGGGAGGGCCGGAAAACTCCTCCGCCCTCCCCCGGAAGCGATTCCCCTACCTAGCTTACGTTTTCTTGCGCAGAACTACTTTATTACCGGTTCCAGGTTGTACCAGGTCCAGTAGTTGCACACGTGGTACCCCGCCATAGGCACCCAGCCGGTCCACCGGTCAAGGAAATTATCCGGGAACTTTCCCTGAACGGAGCCGCAGGGGCCGCAGGGACTGCTTATACACCCGCACCTGGCCCTTTTGGGGGTCCCATTTGACCGCCGCCCCCAGGTGCTCGCTGACAAACCGCAGGGGCACAAAGGTCCGGCCCCCAACCACCCTGGGCGCGGCTTCAAGCTGGACGGTCCAGCCGTCGCAGAGAACAGAGGAGCTGCCGATAAAGAGCTTGACCGCCTTCCCTTCGGCCTCGAT
>JACIYD010000075.1 GCA_014360105.1 Clostridia bacterium | reverse complement strand
TAAGGCGACTTGGGCGTACTCCGCTTGGTTTCGTAAATACTAGGTCTGACCATAGTATGAGCGTAAAAAACTCGCCATCATCACTGCCATCTTTCTGGAAATCCTGCTGCCGGTTTTTACTGCCTCGAGCGGCCCACCCGGTACAGCAGGATACGCTCAATGGTGCCGCCTGTGCCCAATTCCCGGGAGGGCACCAGGCTTGTCTGCCATGTACCTCGCGAACGGAGCCTCATATGATGATGGTAAAAGTCTACAAGGAGGTTTCGGGGCGTGAAAGATGGGGAACACGTTACGCAGCAGGCGGGCGGAAGGGTTCCCTAGCTTAGGCTTTCGGGCGCGCAGGGAAATCCTTTTTTGTCATTGAGGCTTTAACCTGCCAGCCCCCCTCGATCGCCTCCACCTCGCGGAGGACTTTTGCCGCCTCTCTTCTAATGACCCTCCACTTGGTGCCATCGCCCAGGTACAGCAGCACCCCGTCGGCCATGGCATCCAGGGCCAGCAGGTTATAGTCCCTAAACATGGCCATGAACTGACGCCAGCCGTAGGGAAAGAGATCGATCAGCCCCGAACGGTCGCAGGCCTTAATTTTGCCGAGCATTTCCACAAAATCCACTCTTGGCTGGGGTAGCAAGACCAGCACATCGGCATCGCTTTCGGGGGAAAAATCGCCGCGGGCCAGAGAGCCGAAGAGGAGGACGGCCACCGGCGCATATTTCTCTACCACCGCTTCAACGGTCTGCTCAAGCGCTTCCCTTGCCGGGTGCTCCGCCAAGTTCTTTCTCCACGAACGCCAGGATTTTCTCGGCATAGGCAATCGCCTCTTCTGCCTGTTTTCCCGTATAATAATCCATCGGTGCACCCGTGTCGAACCCGTTCGGATACCTGGTCGGTATATAGTATTGATCGAGGATCCGCGCTGCTTCCAGCAACTCCTCGGGCGCGGCGCCCGCGCTAAGTAACGCCAACACCGAATGCCCCCGCTTCATGACCCCCCTGGCTTCCAGTAAGGCCTTGGCCGCCAATTCTGCGGCCTGCTGAGAGGAAAAGCACGCGTCCTCGAAGAACTTTCCCTCAAGGTCCCACCGAGCAGACCGGAGTTTTCTTTCCGCCTGCCGTAACCAATCTTTCCAGCGTCTCATCCGGCGTCCGGTCATCCTCTGCCTTGTCAGAATGGGCTACGCAATCCTTCTTCTTGGCGGCAGCAGGAGCGTCGCCCACCTCTTTCTCAGGCTATTCTATATGTAGCGTCTTAAATATTTGCACATAGGACCCTAAGTGCTGGATTGGGCTGGTTCCATTTACGAAAATGGGCAGTCAATGCCGCAGCTTGTTCGTCCAAGGATTTGAAGTACCGGTTGTGAGTCACCTGCCTTCGGGTGATCCTCCAAACGCGCTCGATGGGGTTGAGCTCCGGGGAATAGGGCGGAAGAAAACACCGTATGAGGCGGTGCCGGTTGGCTTCAAAAAAGGGCTTGAGCGCTCTGGCCTTGTGCCAGCTGGCGTTATCCAGGATGAGGTAGATGACCCCTTCGGTCTGATCGAGCAAGTACGCCAGGAAGCCGTGGAAGGTCTCCGCGTCGAAAGTAGACACTTGTTTGGTGAGAAGCCGACCGGTGCGAAGATCGAGCGCCCCAAAGAAGCCAAGTTTCTCTCTGGTGGAGGCGGAACGGACGCGGGGCTGCTCTCCCCGGATCGCCCACATGCGGGTAATGGTGCTGTGGCGGTAGAAATGGACCTCATCTTCGCACCAAAGGTTTATGCTCGGATCGCTCAACCACCGGTAGTAGTTTTTTTGAAGGCCTCCTGCTGGAGGGGATCCGCCTCTTGAGCTTGTTGGCGGGGACGCTGAAGAGTGAAGCCCAGTTCGTGAAAGAGCCTCTGGCACTGCCGCACCCCGAGTTCGACGCCGTAGCGCACCTCGAGGTGGTGGGAAAGCAGCTTTCCGTCCCAGAGGTTCTGGTCGTAACCCAGGGCCCTCGGGGAAGCTTTAAGCTCCTCCCGAAGCCTATCCTTTTCCGATTGCGAAAGGCGGGACGGGCGCCCAGGGCGATCGCCCTCCTTAAGCCCCGCAAGACCGTGGGAGGTAAGACGGTGCATCCAGTACTGGACGCTTCTCGGAGAGTCCCCGTAAACCCGGGCCGCTTCGTAACAACTATATCCACGGAGGACGAGCAGCACCACGTGAAGGCGATGGTAGTATCGCCCCTGTGGGGTATCGTCGATCTCGTCTTCCACCGCCGCCGCAAAGGTCTCCGCATCCGGAATCACCAATCGTCTCACCGGGAGCCTACACCTCCTCGGCTCCCAGTATATATCAATTCAGGGTAATGCGCAACTATTTATGACGCTTCATATAGAACCCTTGCGGCAGCCTTGACGCCGGGGGGCACTGGTGCTATAATGGAGCAAGCATCCTTCGGGGTTAGGTGAAATTCCTTACCGGCGGTAAAAGCCCGCGAGCCGCCTGCAAGGCGGCAGACCCAGTGCGATTCTGGGGCCGACAGTGAAAGTCTGGATGGGAGAAGGGTGCGGCGGAGATGAAGTGCTGTCTTCCCCGAGCCCCGAGATGCGGGGCTTTCTTATTTTGCGGACCGGCAGCCCGCGCGGCAGCGTTAGTATAAGGAGCCGGAAACGGGTGGATGACCGCGATTATATGGCAAGGGCACTGGCACTGGCCGAAAAGGGCCTTGGCTGGACCAGCCCCAATCCGGCGGTAGGGGCCGTCATAGTCAAGGAAGGCGAGATCGTCGGGGAGGGTTACCACCGCCGGGCCGGTGGGCCCCACGCGGAAATCTACGCCCTGCGCCAGGCAGGGGCAAAGGCCGAGGGGTCGACCCTTTACGTCACCCTGGAGCCGTGCAACCACTACGGCCGCACCCCGCCCTGCACCGAGGCCATCCTGGCGGCCGGTATGCGGCGGGTGGTGGCGGCTACGGCCGACGCCAATCCGGCGGTGCGCGGCCGGGGCCTGGTGCAGTTGGCGCAAGCCGGACTGGAAGTTTCGGTGGGAGTGGAGCGGGTGGCGGCAAGACGGCTCAACGACGGCTTCGCCAAGTATATGACCACGGGGCTGCCGTGGGTCAGCCTGAAGATCGCCATGAGCCTTGACGGGAAGGTGGCCACGCAAACCGGTGATGCCCGCTGGATTACGGGGCCGGAAGCGCGGCGCCTGAGTCATGTGCTGCGCCACCGGCACGACGCGGTCCTGGTGGGCCGGGGTACGGTGAGCGCGGACGATCCGCTTTTGACCGTGCGGCTGGCGGAGGGCAAAAACCCCGTACGGTTGGTGCTCGATAGCCGCCTGCGCCTGCCGGGGGAGGCAAAGCTGGTGCGGACGGCGCGAGAGGTCCCCACGTGGGTGATCACCACGCCCCGTCACGACCCCGCGCGGCGCAAGCTGCTTGAAGAAGAAGGAGTAGAGGTGGTCGTGGTCCCGGGAGAGGAGGAAACCGTTCACTTGCCGGCCATGCTGGAAATACTGGGGAAACGGGGGATCACCGCTCTCCTGGTAGAGGGCGGGCCGACGGTAAGTGCCGCCTTTCTCGAGGCGAAACTGGTCGACCGCCTTTACGTTTTCCTGGCCGCCAAGATTATCGGCGGTGCCTTTGCCCCCGGGGCGGTGGGCGGCAGGGGCGTGGCGCGGGTGGCCGAGGCTTATCGCCTCACGGAGATCAGCGTGGAAAGGGTGGGAGAAGACTGGTTGATCAGCGGCTATCCCGAGGGTGGGCACCCGGATGCCTACTGGACCTGGGACTGAACGGAGCTGAGGCACATGTTTACCGGCCTGGTGGAGGAAATCGGCATTGTCAGGCGGGTACGGCGGGGGGAGCTGGCGGCCGAGCTGGAAATCGGAGCACGGCGCGTGCTCGCCGGGCTTAGCCCGGGTGACAGTATGGCCGTCAACGGTGTCTGCCTCACCGTTACTGCCCGCGGCCCGGAAGCCTTTCTCGCCGAGGTAATGGCCGAAACCCTGGGCCGCACCAATTTGGCCGATCTGGAAGCGGGAGCACGGGTCAACCTGGAGCGGGCCTTGCCCCTCGGCGGTCGCCTGGGCGGACACCTGGTCAGCGGCCACGTTGACGACACGGGCCTGGTGGTGGCGCGATCACGCCAGGGCCCTTCGTTGCTGCTCGCCATCCGCGCCCCGGCGGCTTTGTTGCCTTATCTGGTGCCCAAGGGGTCGGTAGCCGTGGACGGGGTGAGCCTGACCGTGGTGGCAAGACAGGGAGAGGTCTTCACGGTCTCGCTGGTGCGCCATACCCTGGAGCAGACGACACTGGGGGAAAAGGCCGAGGGAGCGCGGGTCAACCTGGAGGTGGACCTACTGGCGCGCTACCTGGCCGGGCTGCTCGCCGCCAGGGAAGAAGAGAAGAGGAGGCCGGGATTGAGCAAGGAATTCCTGGTGGAGCACGGCTTCATCTAGGAGGGGACGGGCAAGATGTTCAACACCATTGAGGAAGCGATTGAGGACATCCGCGCAGGAAAAATGGTAGTGGTGGTCGACGACGAGGACCGGGAAAACGAGGGCGACCTGGTCATGGCGGCGGAACTGGTCACGCCCCAGGCGATCAACTTTATGGCCACCCACGGCCGTGGCCTGATCTGCCTGCCCATTATCGGTGAAAGGCTGGACGCCCTGGACATCCAGCCCATGGTGACGCATAACACCGACAGCCACGAGACCGCCTTTACCGTTTCCATCGACCACAAGGATACGACTACGGGCATTTCCGCCTTTGAGCGGGCCCTGACCATCCGCAAGGTCTTGGACGAAGCGGCACGGCCCGAAGATTTTCGCCGGCCGGGACACGTCTTTCCTTTGCGGGCAAGAGAGGGCGGGGTTTTGCGCCGCGCCGGACATACGGAGGCGGCGGTGGACCTGGCCAGGCTGGCCGGCCTTTACCCGGCCGGCGTCATCTGTGAAATCATGAGCGAGGACGGGCGGATGGCCAGGGTGCCGGAGCTGGTGGCTTTTGCCGCGCGCCACCAATTAAAGCTAATCACCATCGCCGATTTGATCCAGTATCGCCGCCGCACGGAGAAGCTGGTGCGGCAACTGGTAACCACGGCCCTGCCCACCAAGTACGGCAACTTTCGCGCCGTGGCCTACGAAGACCTGCTGGAACACGCCTGCCATATTGCCCTGGTCAAGGGGGAGATAAACACCGAGGAGCCGGTACTGGTTCGCGTCCACTCGCAGTGTTTGACCGGCGACGTTTTCGGCTCCACCCGCTGCGACTGCGGGGAGCAATTGGCTGCGGCCCTGTGCCGCATTGAGGCCGAGGGGCGCGGGGTGCTGCTTTACATGCGGCAGGAGGGGCGGGGCATCGGGCTGGTTAACAAGCTGCGTGCCTACCAGTTGCAAGAGCAGGGCAAGGATACGGTGGAGGCTAACGAAGCCCTGGGCTTTCCCGCCGACCTGCGCGACTACGGCATTGGGGCCCAGATTCTGGCAGACCTGGGGATCAAGCAACTCCGTCTCTTAACCAATAACCCGCGCAAGATCGCCGGGTTGGAAGGATACGGCCTGCGGGTGGTCGAAAGGGTACCGTTGGAAATAGCGCCCAACCGCGATAACCAGTTCTATCTGGCGACCAAGAAGGCAAAGCTGGGCCACTTGCTTAGCCTTGGCTCATCATGAGGCTGCCCGGGGAAAGGAGAGGGGCCATCTTGGGTAAGACCTACGAAGGACAACTGATCGGCAAGGGATTGCGCATCGGCATTGTGGTGAGCCGCTTCAACGAGTTCATTACCCACCGTCTTTTGAGCGGCGCCTTCGATGCCTTGGAACGCCACGGCGTGTCCCGCGAGGACATCGACGTGGTCTGGGTGCCGGGGGCCTTTGAAATACCGGCCACGGCCCGAAAACTGGTAAGCGGGCCGTACCACGCCGTCATTTGCCTGGGAGCGGTCATCCGCGGGGCCACGCCCCATTTCGAGTACATTGCCGCCGAGGTGACCAAAGGGATCGCCCAGGTCGGGCTGGCGGCAACCATCCCCGTGGTTTACGGCCTAATCACCGCCGACACGCTCGAGCAGGCGATTGAGAGGGCCGGTACCAAGGCCGGTAACAAGGGTTGGGACGCGGCCGTGACCGCGATCGAGATGGCGAATCTCTGGCGGCGGCTGGACGCGGCGCCCGGGAGCGAGGGGTGAAGGAGATTGCGTCTCGGCATTGTCAGTGATACGCATGGAGACGCGGCAGCCTGGGAAACGGTTGCCGCCCTTTTCGGCACAGTCGACCTGGTGGTGCATGCCGGGGACGTGCTCTACCACGGGCCCCGTAATCCCTTGGTAAGCGGTTACCGGCCGCCGGCGCTAGTAGACCTGCTCAACCGCCTGCCTTATCCCCTTTTGGTCGCCCAGGGCAACTGCGATGCACCGATCGATGCGGCGCTTTTAAACGTGCCGTTCCAGTCGCCCGTTCTTTTCCTGCAGTATGAAGGGTTACGTCTTCTCGCACACCACGGGCACCAGTATTCCCGGGATGAGCTCCTTGAACTGGCACGCCGCTGGAGGGTAAACCTTTGCGTCAGCGGCCATACCCACCTTGCCCAGTTAGAACGCTGCGGCGACCTCGTCTGGGTCAACCCGGGCAGTCCCAGTCTCCCCAAAGATGAGCGGCCTACGGTAGCACTGGTGGAGGAGGGCCGGGTGCGCTTGCTGCACGCGGCCACGGGCGAAGTATTGCGCGAAGAACCGCTCTAAAGGGCGCGCTGCACCCGGTTGCTGCGCAGGCAGCGGGTGCAGACCAGGAGGCGGCGCGGCCGACCGCCGACAAGAACCCGGGCCTGCTGGAGATTAGGGTACCAGATTCTTTTCGTATGCACGTTGGAGTGGCTCACCTGGTAACCGCGACCGGGGCCGCGGCCACAAATGGCACAACGCCTTGCCATGATCTTCCCTCCCTTTTCGGGCAACGCCTCGATTTTATCATGTCCGGCCGCAGGGGGCAAGGGGAAGGCCGCCTGGCGTATCCCCACTTTTGTCGGGCGGTCTTTGGCTCACAGCGAGAGACTTGAGCGTCGCGGTGAGCCGAACTTGCGCGAGGGCGAGGGCGGAGGCGGGCCGAAGGCCACGGATGGCCGAAGCGGCCGCGGCGCCATGGAGGGCGCCTCGGCCGGGAGCCCGCCGGAGCCAGAAGCCT
>JACIYD010000074.1 GCA_014360105.1 Clostridia bacterium | reverse complement strand
CGTTTTGAGCTGGCGGTAAAAGCCCTCAACCCGGATTTGCAGGTGATCGCCCCCTGGCGTCTCTGGACCATCCGCTCGCGGGAAGAGGCCATAGACTACGCGCGGGCGCGGGGCATTCCCGTGCCGGTAACGAAGGAACGGCCCTACAGCCTGGACCGCAATCTCTGGCACCTCAGCCACGAAGGGGGGCCACTCGAAGACCCGGCCAGGGAAGCGCCGCCAGACGTTTATCAGATCGTCACCCCGCCGGAACAGGCGCCCGCGCAGCCGACTTATGTAAACCTCGAATGGGAGCAGGGGATACCGGTTGCCCTTAACGGCCGACGCCTCGACCCGGTAAGCTTGCTTACGGAACTCAATGCCATCGCCGCGGCGCACGGCGTGGGCGTGGTTGACCTGGTGGAAAACCGCCTTGTGGGCATGAAATCACGCGGTGTTTATGAGACTCCGGGCGGAACGGTACTGTTTCTGGCGCACCGCGAACTGGAATATCTTACCCTGGATCGGGCCACCCTCCACTTTAAGGAACTGGTTGCCGCCCGTTACGCCGAACTGGTTTACGACGGCCTCTGGTATACCCCCCTTAAGGAGGCGCTCGACGCTTTTGTCGACCGCACCCAGGAGACGGTTACCGGCTGGACGCGGACCAAACTTTACAAGGGAAACTGTACGCCTGCGGGGGCCGGTTCGCCTTATTCCCTCTATTCCCCGGATCTGGCCACTTTCGGGGCGGACGCCGTCTATGACCACCATGATGCCACTGGCTTCATCAATCTCTTCGGCCTGCCGCTTAAGGTGCGGGCCCAGGTAAGGCGGCGCGGAGGGGGGAAAGAATGAAACTCTGGGGCGGGCGTTTTCGCGAGGCCACCGACGGCCGCGCGGAGAAATTCCTTGCCTCCATTGCTTTTGATCGGCGTCTTTACCGCCAGGACATTCGCGGTTCGATTGCCCATGTGCGCCTGCTGGCCCGCAGTGGGGTTATCAGCGCGGCGGAGGAAGAGAGGCTGGTACAGGGGTTAGAGGAGCTTTTGCGCGATTTCGAGCAGGGCAAGGTAACCTTGAGCGAAGCGGCCGAGGACATCCACCTTAACGTGGAGACGCTGCTCGCCGCGCGCCTGGGTGACTTGGCACAGAAGCTCCACACCGGTCGGAGCCGCAACGACCAGGTGGCCCTGGATCTGCGTCTCTACCTCAAAGAGGAAATCCGGGCATTACAGGGGATGTTATGTAAACTTGAGGCGACGCTGCTGGAGCTGGCAGAAAAGCATATCGAGACGGTGATGCCCGGATATACCCACCTGCAGCGCGCGCAACCGGTAAGTCTGGCCCACCACTTCCTGGCCTATTTTGAAATGTTTGCCCGCGATCTCGGACGCCTCGCGGATTGCTACCGCCGTCTGGACGTGCTGCCGCTGGGTGCCGGTGCTTTGGCCGGACCCACTTTTGCGCTTGACCGGGTGTACGCGGCCGCGCAGTTGGGGTTTGCCTCCCTCAGCGAAAATAGCCTTGACGCGGTGAGCGACCGCGACTTTGTGGTGGAATTCCTAGCCGCGGCCTCCCTGATCATGATGCATCTCAGCCGCTTTTGCGAAGAACTGGTGCTCTGGTCGAGCGAGGAATTCGCCTTTATCGAATTGGCCGACGCCTTCACCACGGGCAGCAGCATGATGCCTCAGAAGAAAAACCCCGACGTGGCCGAATTGATCCGTGGGAAGACGGGCCGGGTTTACGGCGCCCTCATCGCCGTCCTCACTATGCTTAAGGGTCTGCCCCTGGCCTATAACAAAGACATGCAGGAGGACAAAGAGCCCCTTTTCGATACGGTGGACACCCTTAAAGCGTGCCTGGAAGTGTTTGTCCCGATGCTGGCCTCGATGCGCGTCGACTGCCGGCGCCTGGCCGAGAGCGCCGCGGGCCGCTTTGACCTTGGGCTGGCTACCGACTTGGCCGACTATCTGGTGGGCAAAGGTCTGGCCTTTCGTACGGCGCACGAGGTGGTGGGGCGGCTGGCGGCCTTTTGTCTCGAACAGCAGCGCGCCTTGCGTGAACTCAGCCTGGAAGAGTTTCGCCGGTTCTCCCCCGCCTTCGCCGAGGACGTTTACCAGGTACTGGACGTGCAGGCGGCTCTGGCCCGGCGGGCTGCCTACGGCGCGCCGGCGCCCGCCCGCGTGCGGGAAGCCCTGGCGCGGGCGCGGGCGCGCCTAGGCACCTGGGAAGACGGGGTGAGCCGCGAGCCCGGTTAACCTCCTTAAGCCTTGCCGTATCCCTGCTCTTGCCGGGCCGTCTTTGGCTCCGCGCGCGAGACCTTTAGCATCGCGGCAAGCACGATTTTTCGCGAGGGCGAGGGCGGAGGCGGGGCCGAGGGCGCCCGGCCCGATGCCGTTTCTATTGGAAACCTAGCCAGGTCTAGCCCCAGGAACTGGAATTTAAGGGCTGGTCGCCAGTACCACTGCTGGAAAAAATCGATCCCCGTGGCAGGAATTCTGCTATTCTATAACGAAATCACACCACATAAAGTATAACACATTTTGCTACGGAGGGGATCGCACGGATGGCCAAGCCCAAGATTACGCTCTCCGCCATCAAGGCAGACATCGGGGGCTTTGTCGGGCACTCGGGAGTTCATCCCCAATTACTGGCACGCGCCGAGGAATGCCTCCAAGCAAGCAAACTGCTGCTTGATTTTCGCGTCACGCACGTCGGTGACGATATCAACCTGATTATGACCCACGATCGTGGCGAGGATTGCCCGGAAATCCACCGCCTGGCCTGGGATACCTTTGCCAGTTGCACGGAACTGGCGCGTTCAATGAAGCTTTACGGTGCGGGTCAGG
Source organism: Clostridia bacterium (assembly GCA_014360105.1). Lineage (GTDB taxonomy): Bacteria > Bacillota > DSM-521 > Neomoorellales > SLTJ01 > JACIYD01. The sequence continues at coordinate 4,328 of JACIYD010000074.1, read as the reverse complement.
ACCTTTTGGCCGACGCCTTCTCGGGGAACATCCGGGGCATGGGCCCGGGCATCGCCGAGATGGAACTGGTAGAGCGGCCGAGCGAACCCATTGTCCTCTTCATGGCAGACAAAACCGAGCCCGGAGCTTGGAATTTGCCGCTTTACAAGATGTTTGCCGATCCCTTTAATACCATCGGTCTCGTCATCGACCCGAAGATGCATAGCGGCTTCCGCTTCGAGGTCCTCGATTTAGTGGAACATAAGACGGTCGTCTTTTCCCTCCCGGAGGAGATTTACGACCTTCTGGTCTTCATCGGCGCGCCGGGCCGCTACTGTGTGCGTGCCGTCTACAGCAAGGAGACGGGTGAGATCGCCGCGGTGTCCAGCACGCAGCGCCTCAACCTGATGGCCGGGCGCTACATTGGCAAGGACGACCCGGTGCTCATCGTGCGTTGCCAGAGCGGCTTCCCGGCCGTGGGTGAGGTGCTCGAGCCCTTCGCCACGCCGCATCTCGTCGCCGGTTGGATGCGGGGGAGCCACCACGGCCCCTTCATGCCCGTTTCCGTGGCACAGTCAACGCCCACCCGTTTCGACGGGCCGCCGCGTGTGGTCGCGCTGGGTTTCCAGCTCTGTGACGGCAAACTCCTCGGCCCCCAGGACTTCTTTGCCGACCCGGCTTACGACCGGGCTCGCCTCTTGGCCAACGAGCTGGCCGATTACCTGCGGCGACTCGGCCCCTTTGAGCCGCACCGCCTGCCGTTGGAGGAAATGGAATACACCACGCTCCCGGAGGTACGCAAACGCCTGAGCGGCCGCTTTGTCGACGCCGACCGGGCGCCGTTGCGCAGCGTGGCCAAGGCCTGAGGAGCAAGGGCGCTACCGGGTCGCCGGTCGGTCCGGCGACCCTTAATTTTTGCTTCTGCTTAACCGCGTTTTTTCTTGACAGGAGGGAGCGCGGCGACTACCATAGATCGTGTAATCTCGGGGAAGGAAGGCAGGCAGTGACCAAAGTACAAGAGCGCGCGCCGCTTTTTGAAGCGGTACAACGCTACCTGGCCGAAGGGATTCTTCCTTTTCACGTGCCCGGACACAAGCAAGGCCGTGGCATCCCGGAACTAACCGCCTACCTCGGCCCGCGTGCCCTGGCGATGGATCTGACCTGCTTGCCGGGGCTGGACAACATCTTTAACCCGCACGAGGCCTTGGCCGAGGCCCAGGCGCTGGCGGCCGAAGCCTACGGCGCGGATTACGCCTATTTCTTGGTCAACGGGACTACCGGCGGCATCCAAGCAATGATCATGGCCGTCTGCCAGCCGGGCGAAAAGATCATCATGCCGCGCAATGCCCATAAGTCGGCCCTTGGCGGGTTGATCACCAGCGGTGCCCGGCCCATCTACCTGCACCCCGAGGTCAATACGGAATTCGGTATTTCCACCGGCATCACGCCGGAACGGGTGGAAGAAGCGCTGGAAGAACATCCCGACGCCAAAGCCGTCTTTGTCGTCTACCCTAACTACTACGGTACGGCAGCCGATTTGCCGCGCATTGTTGAGGTGGCCCACCGTTATGGGGTGCCGGTCCTGGTGGACGAGGCCCACGGTGCCCATTTTGCCTTTCATCCCGACTTCCCCCCCTCGGCCATGGCCGCGGGGGCAGACCTGGCCGCGGTGAGCACCCATAAGCTTCTCGGCTCCCTAACCCAGAGCTCGATGTTGCTGGTGCGCGAGGGCCTGCTCGATCACCGCCATGTCAAGGCGGTGCTCAATTTGGGGCAAACGACCAGCCCCTCCTATCTGCTGCTGTGCTCTTTGGATCTGGCGCGCAAGCAAGCGGCGACCCGAGGGCGTGAGCTGTTTTCCCGCGTTCTGGATCTGGCCGAGTATTCCCGGGCGGTACTGCGGCAGCAAGAGGGCTTGCGCCTGCTGGACCGGGAAAGCGTAGGCAGGCCGGGTTGCTGGGCGCTTGACCCCAGCAAGATTGTGGTCAACGTGACGGGGCTCGGCTTGTCCGGTTATGAGGCGGAAGCGATTCTGCGGCACCGGTACGGCTTACAGGTCGAGTTGGCAGACCTGTACAACCTTCTCCTGCTCATCACCATCGGTGATACGCCGGAAACGGTAGAGGCGATGGTGCAAGCGCTTCAGGACCTGGCCGCGGTGCGGGTCTGTCGTAATGTGCGCAAGTATTGCCCGCCGCTGCCTGCCTTGCCCCCGGTGGCCGCGCTGCCGCGGGAAGCATTCTACGGCGAAAGCCGCGTGGTACCCCTGGCGGAAGCAGCCGGGGAAATCAGCGCGGAAGCAATTACCGCCTACCCGCCGGGCATTCCCCTGGTCTGTCCCGGCGAACTGCTTACGCAGGAAATAATCGACTACGTTCAGGTCCTGAAGCAGGAAAAAGCCGACCTGCAGGGTCTGGAAGACCCTACTTTCCAGACCATCCGCGTCTTGCGCAAAGTGGCCTATCTGGAAAGCCAGGTGCGGGCTCAGACCGGAACGGGCGGCTAGCGGTGGCCTAGCCGCCTGCCGCCTTTTGCTTGCGTTGTTTTTCCCGCGCAACGGCGTTATTGGGGAAGATGTAGTAACCGGGATCCGTCAATTGGCGGTAAAGGAAGTAGGCCAGGGCGGCCAGGACTAAGACAACGACAACCGCACCGAAGAGCACTGCTGGGTCCCTCCCCTCGTTAGTGTGGCTGTATTCTGCCCTTCCCCGCTCCTCCAAATGCCAATATCACTCCCATGATACCATGGCCGGGTACCCCGGGCAAGTTTATGTGAAAAGTATGACAGTAACTGCCTCTCTCCTGCTTGTATTTTTGCAGGCCATAGCATATAATACACCTAAGACGGAGGTTAGCCAGGGCGAGGATGATGCGTCATGAACTGCCTTCACTGACGGCTGGCCCGGCAAAGAGCCCTGTGGGGCGCGGCAGCGTGTAGTAACCGAAGGGGGTGAAGGGCAGTGCTTATACCTCTTAAGGTACGCCAGGTCGTTCTGGATCAGTCCATGAGCCCCGTGGTTTTGTTGGTAGACGGTGAGGAGAAAAAGGTGCTTCCCATCTGGGTCGGGCCCTTTGAAGCGCAGGCCATCGCCATGGCCCTCGAAGGTATCATGACCCCGCGGCCGATGACGCACGACCTGCTGCGCAGTGTCTGCGAAAACTTGGAAGCAAAGGTACAACAGATCGTGGTAAGCGATCTCCGCGAGGGTACCTATTATGCCGAAATCTTCTTCCGCCGCCAGGACGGACGGGAAGTGGTGGTCGACTCACGGCCGAGTGACGCCATTGCCCTGGCCCTGCGTTGCGGTGCCGATCTCTATATGACCGACAAGGTAGCCTCCTATGCCCTCTCTATTGAAGAGCTGATCAGTGCTCAGGAGGAAACGGAGGAGGCCGGTGGCAAAGTTATCAATTTGGAGGAGTACAAGAAGACACTGCACTAGCAGTTTTCTCCGGAAGATCCTTACGCCTTAGCAAAACCAAGAGGAAAACTTGGCCTGGGCCCCAGGTAAGTGCTGCCTGGGGTCCAGGCTTATTTTTCTTGCCCGCGCGCTCCTTTCCCGGCTCTCAAGACCGCTGCTTTCTCGTGCTCCTGCGGCCGAGGCCGGACCTTAACCGGGAGCGGCGTGCCGGCTAGAATGGTAGCCGAAAGGGCAAACCGGGCAGGAAGGAGGTGAGACAAAGATGGCCGTTAATGCCACGCCTGTGGACTCGGCGTTGCGCCTTACCGTGCAAACGGGCACCGACGCGGCGGGTAATCCCATTTACGCCCGCTACCGTTTTAGCCGGATCAAGGCCACGGCGGCGGATCAGGATGTTTACGATGTCGCGCTGGTACTGGCCGGGTTGCAGGCCTACCCCCTGGCCGGGGTGGAGCGCAGCATAGAGTTCGGCCTTAGCGCGAGCTAAGCGGTGGGCCGCAAGGAGGGCGCCCGCCCGGCCTTCTCCTCGCGCCGTGGGGGCCGATTTTTACGGTCGAGAAAGGAGGTGACCCGCTCCATGACCAAGCGCCTGGTCCTAAGCTTTCAAAACGCCGCCGGCCGGCGAACCAGCATTAGCCTCCCTAATGCCAAGGACGGGCTGACGGCGGCCGAGGTGCAGCAGGCAATGCAGGCGATTATTGCCAAGAACGTTTTTGCCTCGACCGGCGGCGACCTGGTTGCCATTGCCGGTGCCCGCATCGTCGCCCAGGAAGTGACCGAACTGGAAGTGGCATCCTAAGCCCCCAGAAAGCCCCGGGCGGGCAAGCCTGCTCCCCGGGGCCTTTCTTTTCCCGTGCCCCCGTCCCAAAAGCCCCGGCCCTCCAACTTGCCCAGCCTGGCCGCGCCGGCGGCCGGCTCCTTTCGCAC
>JACIYD010000073.1 GCA_014360105.1 Clostridia bacterium | reverse complement strand
CATGCAGGTATCTTCGTCCATCACCACCAGGCCGCCGGAACCCATCATGGCCCCCGCCTGCGTCAGGGAATCGTAGTCTACCGCCAGATCGAGCAGAGAAGAAGGAAGACAGCCGCCTGAAGGTCCGCCGATCTGCACCGCCTTGAAAGCCCGGTCGGCCTGAATGCCGCCGGCGATCTCAAAAACGATTTCCCGCATGGTGATCCCCATCGGCACCTCGGCGAGGCCGGTGCGTTTCACCTTGCCGGTAATGGCAAAAACCTTGGTTCCCTTGCTGCGCTCCGTGCCTACCGCCGCGAAAGCCTCGGCCCCCTGCTCGAAAATAAGGGGGACGTTGGCGTAGGTTTCCACGTTATTAATATTGGTCGGTTGGCCCCAAAGCCCTTTTTGCGCGGGAAACGGCGGGCGCGTGCGCGGCATGCCGCGGCTGCCCTCGATCGACATCAGGAGGGCCGTTTCTTCCCCGCAGACAAAAGCCCCGGCCCCCTGCTTGATATGGAGCCGGAAGCGGAAACCACGGCCCAGGATGTTTTCGCCCAAGAGCCCGTATTCTTCCGCCTGGGCCAGAGCACGATAAAGCCTTTTGACCGCCAGAGGATATTCGGCCCGCACGTAGATGTAACCTTCGTCTGCCCCGATGGCGTAGGCGGCAATGAGCATACCCTCGATGACCGCGTGCGGGTCGCCCTCCAGCACCGAGCGATCCATAAAGGCTCCCGGGTCCCCTTCGTCGGCGTTACAAACGACATATTTCTTTTCGCCCGGGGCCCGCCGGGTAAACTCCCACTTTAGCCCGGTGGGAAAGCCCGCGCCGCCGCGGCCCCGGAGACCCGAGCGCTTGACCTCATCAATGACTTCTTCCGGCGAAAGCCTCTCGAGTACCTTTTCCAATGAGGCGTAGCCACCGGTTGCCAGGTATTCCTCGAGGCTGTCCGGATTAATGCGGCCGCAGCGCCGCAGCACACCACGCCGTTGTTTACGATAAAAAGGCATACTGAGCAATTCCGGCACACCGGGCACCGGCACCGCCCCGTCGCTCTCCTGGGCAATGGCCCACTCGGTCACCGGACGTCCGCCGCTTACGTGCTCCTCCACCAGCCGGGCTACCATCGCCGGCCGCACGTTTCCGTAGTAAACGCGGGGGCCGCCCGGGTAGGTAATCTCGACCAGCACCTCGTGGTGACACATGCCGAGGCAACTGGTGTATCCCGGGGTCAGGTCAAGGCCTTTTGCCGCCAACTGCTTCTTAAATTCTTCTAAGACGGCATTGGCCCCGGCGGCGATGCCGCAGGACCCCATGCCGAGGATGATGCGCGGCCGCTCCAGGGGGCGGAAATACTGTTCGCGTAGTTCTTGCCGCTTGCGGGCCAATCCTGCCACCTCTTCCACCCCCTTATGGATATTGCGCGAGGATTTTGGCCACCTGGTCCTTGGTCAGGCGGCCGTGGGTCTCTTCGTTGACCATCATCACCGGCGCCAGACCGCAGCACCCCAGGCAGGCCACCGGCTCAATGGTGAAACGCAAATCCGCGGTGGTTTCCCCGCGGCTGATCCCTAATTCCTCCTCGACCGCTTCCAGGATGGTGGCGCTGCCCCTGACGTGACACGCGGTTCCCTGGCAGACACGGATGATGTGGCGCCCGCGCGGCTTCAAGTGAAACTGAGCGTAAAAGGTGGCGACCCCGAAAACCTTGCTTACCGGTACGCCCAGCTCGCGGGCGATACGCCGTATTACCTCCTGCGGGAGGTAGCCGTAGATCTCCTGCGCCTCCTGGAGAAGGGGGATGGTCGCCCCTGGCTGGCCGCGGTATCTGGCAAATACCGCCTCCAAAGCCTCGTCCTGCTCTCTTGTCACTGGCGTCAGCGGGCCTCCTCTCCTTTCCTTCGACAGACAATTACTTCGTCTTCGGTGACCACGTATTGTACCGGCACGTCATGAGGACCCGGAGGCAACTCCTGAAGAACCTGGAAACCATAGGCCAGGGCCACCACCGCTGCCGCGGGGCGCAGGGTGGGAAGAAAACGATCGTAGTAGCCGCCCCCGTAGCCAAGACGGTTGCCGCAACGGTCAAAGGCAACCCCGGGCACAATGACCACGTCTATAGCCGACGGCGCCACCGTACGCCCTGCTACCGCTTTCGGCTCAGGAATGCCCCAGGCTCCGGGAAAAAGATCTTGCAAACCGTCGATGGCCACGGCCAGCAGCCTGTGCTCTTCGCGGTCGACGCGCGGCACAACCACCTGCTTGCCGTGCGCCAGCGCGCGGCGGATCAGCTCCCTTGTCTCTACTTCTTGCCGAAAGGCCACATAGGTCATCAGTACCCGCGCCTGCCCATAAGCAGGAAGTTGTTCTACCCGGCCGATAATCGCCTCGCTCCTTCTGGCCACTTCCTCTGTCGTCAGGGCAAGCCGCCGGGCAATCAAGTCGCGACGGAGTGCCGCCCTTACCATCACCCACCTCCTTGACGCCCAATTTTAGAAAAACCCACGAATCTGTATTTGACGATAAAGGTTAAAGTCCTGCTTGTCCACAACGTTCTTGCTGAGATCAGGCTTATTCACAGTTTTATCCCCAATATCCACAGGCAGATCTGCTTTACCTACCGGATTTATCCACAATAGCGCCTGGAAAAAACGGCGGAAGAAAATCCTCGAGCCTGAGTGCCGGCACGGCTTCCAGAAAGACATCGCCGTACCGGCCCCCGCGGTAAAGAAAATAGCCGGCCGCGGCCACCATCGCGCCGTTATCGGTGCAAAGCTCACGGGGCGGCACCACCAGGTCCCAGCCTTCGGCCGAGGCGCGCGCCGCGAGGCTTTGCCGCAGGGATTCGTTGGCCGCCACCCCGCCAGCCAGGGCCAGAGTGCTTCCCCGAAAGGTATGCATTGCCCGCGCCGTCTTCTCCACCAGAACCTCTACCACCGCCGCCTGGAAGGAAGCGGCCACGTCCGCCAGCGGCAACGATCTACCAGACGCCTCGAGTCGGCGACAGCAATTCACCACCGCCGTTTTCAGCCCGCTGAAGCTGAAGTCCAGGGTCTCCGGCTCAAGCCAGGCGCGGGGGAAAGAAAAGGCACGTGGATCACCTTCCCGCGCCAATTCTTCAAGCGCCGGGCCACCCGGATAGGGCAAGCCGAGATAGCGGGCTACTTTGTCGAAGGCCTCGCCAGCGGCATCGTCGCGGGTGCGCCCCACCACGGTCACCCGCAAATGGTCTTCCCAAAGGAGGAGACTGGTGTGGCCACCTGATGCCACCAAACAGACGGCGGGAAAGGAAAGGTCCGGGCGGGCCAGCCAGCAACTGTAAAGGTGACCGAGCAGATGGTGCACTGGGATCAGGGGGATCTTGAGCGCGTAGGCCAGCGCCTTGGCCGCCGCCACCCCTACGAGGAGGGCGCCGACCAGCCCCGGTCCCTGTGTTACCGCCACCGCCCCCAGGTCGGCGTAAGAGAGGCCGGCCTCTTCCAGGGCGCGGATCAACACCGGCGGCAGGCTGGTTAGGTGGGCCCGGGAGGCGACCTCCGGCACCACGCCGCCGTAGGCGCGGTGCACCGCTATCTGGGAAGCGATGACATTGCTGCGCAGGAACCGGCCGTCGACGACGATCCCCGCGGCACTTTCATCGCAAGAAGTATCTATACCCAGGATAGCCAGCACTTCACCGCCCCCCGGCTAGTTTCTTTTATGCGCCGCTCTCCTCCGGGCTCGGCCCCTCTTCCGCCCCGGCCCGAGTACGGCGGTGGTCCAGCCGCCGCCACATGATGATGGCGTCTTCGTGCGTATCGGTGTAGTAACCTTTGCGCACGCCTACGGGCTTAAAACCCAGCTTTTGATAAAGGTGTTGCGCGGGCTGGTTGGAAGGCCGCACCTCCAAGGTGATGCGCGCAGCCCCGCGCCCGGCCGCCTCGCCGAGCAGATAAGCAAGCAGCCGCTGGCCAATTTGCTGACCCCGATACTGGGGATGGACGGCAACGTTCGTTACATGTGCTTCGTCGAGAATGACCCACATCCCGGCATAGCCGACTACCCGGCCGTCGAGCAGGCAGACATAGTAATGGGCAAAGTCGTTGTGATAGAGTTCGCTCAAGAAAGCCTGGCGCGACCAGGGAGTAGGAAAGGAGACCCTTTCGATCTGCAATACCTGGTCAAGGTGGGAAGCTTGCATCCTCTCGATGCGGTACGCCGACAAGAGGGTCACCTTCCTCTGGCGGTGATTCCCGGTGGTCGCAGGTAAAGGGGTTCGAGGCGCAAAGGGTCGTCCGCGAGACCGGCGGCAAACTTCTTTGACCCCAGGTAGGCGATCCGGGCGGCCTGCAAACGCCCGGCTACCGGATCGGCCACGAGGAGGCGGCTTTTCGCGCCTCCTTCGACCAGCGACGCGACCAGAGGGGCCGCTTCGCCGACGAGCAGCACCTTTTCTTCACCGGGGGGCAAAAGAGAGGGAAGATCGCGCGGCGGTAAGGCCCGAGGTGGCACCAGGTAATCCCAGCTATCGCCGCGGCGCCGCAAGAAGGCCAGGTAGACTTCTCCCGGCCGGGAGGGGAGTACAGGGCAGACAATACCGGCAAAGTGCGGCGCGGCTGCGGCGATCGCTTCCAAGGTGGGTACGCCTACCAGTTTCTTCTTCACGGCCAGCGCCAGCGCTTTGGCCGTGGCAAGCCCAATGCGCAGACCGGTAAAGGAACCGGGGCCGAGGGAGACGGCCAAGCCGTCAACCGCAGCCAGGGTTGTGCCAGCCTTGCCCAGGCACCAGTCCACCAGGGAGATGAGCTCGCGGCAGTGTTGCTGAGGCGCCGCCAGCCAGGCCTCGGCCAGGACTTCGCTTCCTTCCACCAGGGCGGCACTCACGGCCCGACCTGCCGTTTCAAGGCCCAGGACGCGCATCGGCAACGCAACTCCTTCAAGAGACGGCGGTGGCGGCTGCCCTTTGCCCGCCACCACACAAGCCGCTCGTTTTCTTCCGCTCCCGGTTGAAGGTCTACCCAAAGGTGCTCCCGCGGCAGCAGGGCTCCCAGCCTTTCCGGCCATTCAACCACCACCACGCCGCGGCCGAAATACTCTACCAGACCCAGCTCCCATACCGCTTCGGGGTCGAGACGGTAAAGGTCAAGATGGTAGAGGGGCAACCGACCCGCGTATTCATGCACCAGGGTGAAGCTGGGGCTGGTCACCGGTTCGCCTACACCCAGGCCGACGGCAATTCCCTGGGTAAGCGTGGTCTTACCGCTGCCGAGGCCGCCGCTCAGTAAGATAATATCGCCGTTTGCGAGGAGTTCGCCAAGAGACCGGCCCAGTTCAACGGTGGCGGCGGCGCTATCCACTACTACTTGCCACAAAGGTTCCGCCCCCGGCGCGCTCCTCTATCCTTCATCATTCCTTGATAGTCCCCTTACCTTATAGTCCCCTTAAATATTTCCCTATGCGACCCTTTTCCGCTCCTTTGAGAATACCGCTTCCCACCCTCGCCAAAAGCTTGGTCGCCGCGATGCCAAAAGTTGCCTTCGTTGTGGGGCCACGCCCCATGGGGCACTTCTATGTTAGCTCTCCTTGAAGAATTCTAGCCGGCGTTGTTCGGCCTTAATCGGGCCTCCCACCCCGGAGCGAGCCTCTTCGCCGAGCGCTTTCCAGGCGGCGCGCACTTTCTGGAAATCTTCCCAGACAGGCCGCTTTTTCATTTCATCGCGCAAGAGGGCCGCCGGATGATAGGTGGGCAGAATCTTGCGGCCGTCTTTCTCGAACCATTTGCCCCGTACCTGGGTGATGCGGGCCTGGGGATCGACCAGCGTCTGCGTGGCCAGCGCACCCAGACAGACCAAAAGCGCAGGGTTGATCAGCCTGAGCTGTTCGAGCAGAAAAGGGCGGCAACTGGCCACCTCCAGCGGCGTGGGAAGCCGGTTGCCCGGAGGGCGGCATTTCACCACGTTGGTGATGTAGACCTCCCGCCGGGTAAAACCGACCGCGGCCAGGATGCGATCGAGCAACTGCCCGGCCGCGCCGACAAAAGGCCGCCCTTCCTTGTCTTCTTGTGCCCCTGGCCCCTCGCCGACCAGCATCAGGCGTGCCTTGGGAGGCCCTTCGCCGAAGACTACTTGTTGGCAACCGGCCCGCAGGCCGCAGCGGCGGCACCGGCGGCAATCCGCTTCCAGCTCGGCGAGCGAACCGTACATCTACCCTGGCTCCCTCGAAGAATTCCGGCCTCGCCGCCACCGGCACCCGTGCTGCCGAGAACCACCTCATGTACGGCGCCCTCGCTCTTACAGGTCCGTCCTGCTGCGGTGCCCGACAAGGCAGGTGCCGGCAGCCGGCGACCAACCCACGTTACTTGATTTCGCGCCGCACTAATGAATTCCTTCTCCTTCAGGAACAGGGGGTGAGCGGCTTACCGAGATAACGGGCGATCAGTTGCATGGCACAGTATGCGCCGCACATCGAGCAGGTGTCAAGTGCTTGCGGATTACGCCGCCGCCGCCCCCGGCGGGCCGCCTCCGGATCAATTGCCAGTGTCGCCTGCTTCTCCCAATCCAGCGCCTTGCGTGCCCGCGACATGGCAGCGTCCCATTCCCAGGCCTGCCGCAGCCCCTTGGCCAGATCGGCGGCATGGGCGGCCAAACGCGCGGCGATCACGCCCTCGCGCACGTCATCCGGCCCGGGTAGACCGAGATGCTCGGCGGGTGTGACATAGCACAGGAAGTCGGCACCGGCAGCCGCGGCCACCGCTCCCCCGATGGCGGCGGCAATATGATCATAGCCCGGAGCAATGTCGGTCACCAGGGGCCCCAGCACGTAAAAGGGAGCCTGGCGACAGAGCTTCTTCTCCAACTGGATGTTGGCCGCGATCTCGGAGAGCGGCAGATGCCCCGGTCCTTCTACCATTACCTGGACACCGTAGTCCCGCGCCCGGTCCACCAGTTCCCCGAGAAAGAGAAGTTCCTGGACCTGGGCCCGGTCGGTGGCATCGGCCAGGCAGCCGGGCCGCAGGCCGTCGCCCAGGCTCAGGGTAACATCGTAACGCCGCGCAATCTCCAGCAGCCGGTCGAAGTCGGCATAAAGAGGATTTTCCTTACCGTGGTGCAAGATCCAGGCCGCGAGGAAGGCGCCGCCGCGACTGACGATGTCCATCAAGCGCCCTTGTCTGGCCAGGCGTTCCACCACCGCGCCGGTGACACCGCAGTGGACGGTGATGAAGTCAACCCCGTCGGCCGCCTGTTCCTCGATTACGGCGAACAGTTCTTCGGCAGTCAACAAAATCATCGCGCCGTGCTTCTCCTGCGCCTGGACCATTGCCTGGTAAACCGGCACCGTTCCCAGGGGTACGGGGCAGGCCGCCAGCAGTTCCCGCCGACAGCGTACCAGATCCCCGCCGGTGCTTAAGTCCATCACCGTGTCCGTCCCCGCGGCG
>JACIYD010000072.1 GCA_014360105.1 Clostridia bacterium | reverse complement strand
TTTCGGCCAGACCGCGCGCTTCGGGGCGTACCGGAATGGCCGCCTCCTCCAGCCAGATATCCACCCGGCAGCTCTGGGCAATTTCTTTCAGGGTGGTGGCGAGCCCGCCGCGGGTGGGGTCGCGCATCAGCTTGAGGCCGGGGAAGGCCTCGAGCAACGGCAAGATCAGGCCGGTTAAAGGAGCACAGTCGCTTGCCGGTGCGTTGGCCACCCCCAGTTCCTGGCGCTCGGCGAGGATGGCCAGGCCGTGGTCGCCGACGTGGCCGCTGACCACCACCGCGTCTCCGGGCCGCACCCGTTCGTATCCCAGGCGGACCGCCGCGGGTATCACGCCGAGACCGGCCGTATTGATAAAGAGCTGGTCTGCCGCTCCCCGGCCTACCACCTTCGTATCCCCAGCAACCACCGTCACACCCGCCTCCTGCGCCGCGGCCGCCATCGAAGCTACCACACGCTCTAGCACCATCAATGGCAGGCCTTCTTCCAGGATAAAGCCGGCCGTAAGGTATAGGGGCCGGGCACCGCTCACCACCAGATCGTTGACCGTACCGTTCACGGCCAGCTTGCCGATGTCGCCACCGCGAAAGAAGAGGGGGCTGACCACAAAGGAATCCGTGGTCAGGGCAAGCCGTCCTCCCGCCGGCGCCTCAAAGGCGGCCGCATCGGTAAGCGGGGCCAGGTGAGGATTGGCGAAGTAACGGAAGAACAACTCTTCCACCAAACGATGCGTTAGGCGACCGCCGTCGCCGTGCGCCAGGAGAATAACTTCTTCCGCCAGCGAAAAACCCTCCTTAAAGATTCCGTCGTACACGCCTTCAACGGCGTCACGAGTAGTACACCCAATTCCCTGCCTTCGTTGTCGGGCCGCGCCCCCTAAGCACAAGCAAGGCTAGTCCGTTTCGGTTTCCCGGCCGCCATAGAGGTAGTAGGCGGCGCAGGCACCCTCGGAGGAAACCATGCAGGGACCGACGGGACGCTCCGGGGTACAGGCGCGGCCGAAAAGACCGCATTGGGTAGGCTTAATCTTACCGCGCAGGAGCTCACCGCAGCGGCAGCCGCGCGGGATGACCGGCGGTGGAACGCTTACCGGAAATCGCTTCGCCGCGTCGAAGGCGGCATAGGCCGGCCGCAATGCCAGGCCGCTCTCGGGCACCGTGCCGATGCCCCGCCAGGACGCCTCCGCCGGTGCGAAACAACGGTCGATCACGGCCTGCGCCCGCGGGTTACCCTCTTCCCGCACCACACGGCCGTAGCAGTTGACCACCCGTGCCTCACCGGCAACAAGCTGCGCCAGCACCGCCGACAGCCCCAGGAGAATGTCCACCGGCTCAAACCCGGTGATGGCCGCGGGTACGCCGTATTCTTCGCCCAGGAAACTGAAGGCCCTGCGCCCGATGATGGTACTTACGTGCCCGGGGAGGAGAAAACCGTCCAGACCAAGTTCCGGGTCGGCCAGCAGCGCCCGCATCACCGGGGGGACGGTCTTGTGGGCCGAAAAAACACTGAAATTGGTCAGTCCCTGCGCCGCCGCCTGCTCGAGGCTCGCCCCCACCACGGGCGCGGTGGTTTCAAAGCCCACGCCGAGAAAGATGACCTGCCTGTCCGGCCGGGCCGCCGCCAGGGCGACCGCATCGTCGGGTGAATAGAAAACCTCCACCGCCGCGCCCTGGGCCCGCTCCCTTTCCAGGGACGAATTACTGCCCGGTACGCGCAGCATATCACCAAAAGTGGCGATGGTTACCCCCGGCAACCGGGCGAGAGCCAACATCAGATCGATGTCCCGGTAGTCGGTGACGCAGACCGGACAGCCGGGGCCGCTCTTCAGTTCTACCGCGTCGGCCAGCGCGTTGCGCAGCCCCGAGCGGGAAAGCGCAACGGTATGGGTGCCGCAAACCTCCATAATGACCGGCCGGTGACCCAGACGGTCGGCTGCCCGTTGCGCCAAGCGTTGCGCCCGCGCCAGCAGCCGCCGTACCAACTCGGGGTCGCGAAAACGCTCGAGTTCACGGCGGCCGGAGGTTATACCCTGCTGGACCGCCACTTTATGTCCCCCCGGCCCAGGCTTCTTCGTCCGCTAGCAGTTCTTCCCACAACTTCAGACGCTCCGCCGCCTCTTCCTGATCGATCTTCTCGATGGCGTAGCCGGCATGGACCATTAAGAATTCCCCAGGCTGGACCGGCCCCACCAAGCGCGTACGCACGAGCCGCTGCACGCCAAAGGACTCCACCAGCGCCGTCTCCTCTTCCTTTACTTCAACCACCTGCATCGGCACTCCTAAGCACATCCTTGCTCCCACCTCCGGTCGGCTACCAGGGCCTGGCCCAGGGCAAGCCCGCCGTCGTTGGCCGGCACTTGCCGGTGGCTTAAGACGATCAGGCCCGCACGCCTCAGTTCCTCCTCGACTCGCAAGAAAAGGTAGCGGTTTTGCCAGGTGCCGCCGCTCAAAACCACGCGGGAAAGGCCCGTTTCCCCGGCCACCCGCTGCGCCGCCTCTACCAAAAGAACGACCAGTGTATCGTGAAAACGCTTGGCCACCGTTTCTTTCGCCGTCCCCTGGCGGCAGTCCTGCCAGAGGGAAGCCACAAGCGGCCCGGCGTCGATTTCCTCGCCGGCAAAGGCGTAAGGGTAGGGCTCGAGGGGGAGGCCGAGCGCCCCCCGCGGCACCAGTTCACCCAGCTCGACGGCAAGCTGGCCCTCGTAGGTGCCGAGCTCGCCCAGCCCCAGGAGAACGGCCACCGCGTCGAAGAGCCGGCCGCAGCCGCAGGCAAGGGGGCTGTTGAAGCGGGTGCGCAGCAGACCCAGCACCACCTCAAGCTCCGCTTGCCTGGTCTTTCCCCAAAGCTCGTAGGCAAGCGCTACCCCTTCTTCTCCCAGGTAACCGCAAAGATAACTTACCGCCGTGCGCCATGGTTGCCGCACGGCCTGCTCGCCGCCGGGCAGGGGGAGGTAGCGCAGGTGATAATGCCGCCGGAAGGAGATAAAGTCGCCACTCAGGATCTCAAAGCCCCAAAGGTGCCCGTCCGGCCCGTAGCCCGTGCCATCGAGGATGAGGCCGATGGCTGGCCCGCTCTCGCCGTTCTCTCCGAGGCAACTGGCGAGGTGGGCGTGGTGGTGCTGTACGCCCACGTGGGCCGCGGCCGGCAGGGAACGGGCCAGGCGGCTTGCGGCATAATCGGGGTGAAGGTCATAGGCCACCACCTCGGGGGTAACGGCCAGGAATTTCTGCCACTGTGAAAGACTCTCCTGAAGGAACTCCTCGCCCTCCAAGTGCTCCATTTCCCCGATATGCTGGCTCATAAAGGCCTGCTGCTGCTTGAGCAGGCAAAACGCGTTTTTCATCTCGCCCCCGATACCCAGGACCACGGCGCGCGAAAAGCGCGGCACGTTAATCCCCTGGGGAACATAGCCCCGCGAGCGCCGCACAAAGCGGGGCTGTGCGGCGAGGACAAAGGTCACCGAGTCGTCGCAGCGGTTGACGATGGGCCGGTTGTGCCACAGAAAATAATCGGCAATGTCCCCGAGCTCAGCCAGCGCCCGCTCGTTCTCTTTCACCAGGGGCAACTCGCTCTTGTTCCCGCTAGTCATTACCAGGAGGTCCAGCGGCCCGGAGAGAAGTAAGAAATGGAGCGGCGTATAGGGCAACATCACTCCCAGGGTGCGCAGGTTGGGGGCGAGGGCCGCCGGCAGAGGGCAGTCTGAGAGGCGCTCCAGGATGACGATGGGCGCTGCCGGGGAGGTCAAAAGCTCTTCCTCCGCCGCCTCCAGATGGCAGTACCGCCTTACCGTCTCCACGTCGCGTGCCATTACGGCGAACGGCTTGGCGTCGCGTCCCTTACGCCGCCGCAGTTCCTCCACCGCCGCGGCGCACTTGGCATCACAGGCAAGGTGAAAGCCCCCCAGCCCTTTGATGGCGACGATGGCACCTCCTTGCAGGCGTTCCCAAACCGCCTCCCGCCAATCGTCCGGCCCGGCAAGCCGCCGGCCGGCGCGGTCGACCAACTCCACCTGCGGACCGCAGGCCGGGCACGCCACTGGCTGGGCGTGAAAGCGGCGGTCGGCTGGGTCGTGGTATTCCCGCGCGCACGCCGGGCACATGGGAAAACCGGCCATAGAAGTCTGTACCCGGTCGTAGGGGATATCGCGCACGATGGTAAAACGGGGCCCGCAGTTGGTGCAGTTGGTAAAAGGGTAAAGGTGGTGCCGGTCTTCCGGGTCGAAGACCTCTCGGCGGCAGTCCTCACAGGTGGCCACATCCGCCGGCACCATCGCCTCCCGCGCCGCCTCGCCGCGGCTTTTCACAATGGTAAAGGCACGGTAACCGCGGCAGGGCACGGTCTCCTCTTCCACGCTTTCGATGCGTGCCAGCCGCGGCGGGTGGGCGCGCAGTTCCCGGACAAAGGCGGCCACCGCCGCCGGGGTGCCCTCGATTTCGATGATCACGCCCCGGGTGGTATTGAGCACCTGCCCCCCCAGCCCGTGCTTTTGCGCCAGATGGTAGACGAAGGGGCGAAAACCGACGCCCTGAACCGTGCCCTTCACTAACAGCCGGAGGCAGGTTGCCTCTTGCGCGGCACCTGACGGAGTAACCACTGGCACCACGCTCCCATTCCCTCGCCCGTACGCGCCGAGACAGGGAAGACTTCCAGTGCCGGGTTCAGCGCGGCCAGTTCTCCTCTGACCGCCTCGAGGTCAAAGTCAGTATAAGGAAGGAGGTCCAGCTTGGTGAGGACGCAGGCCTTGGCTTCGTGGAAGACGAGGGGGTACTTTGCCGGTTTATCGCTCCCCTCGGTCACACTGAGCACGGCCACTTTCAGGTCCTCGCCCAGGTCGAACTCGGCCGGACAGACCAGATTGCCCACGTTCTCCACCACCACCAGGTCCACCGAGGCCAGGGGCAGCTCCGGCAGCGCCTTGCCGACCATGGCCGCATCCAGGTGGCAAGCCCCGGCGGTGTTGAGCTGGACCACCTCGACGCCCAGCTTCTCCAGCCGTGCCGCATCCCGCGTGGTGTAGATGTCTCCCTCGATAATGCCAAAGCGCAGGCGGTCGCCCAGCATCGCAATGCTTTTTTCCAAAAGTGTGGTCTTGCCCGAGCCCGGGCCCCCGATGAGGTTCACCACCACCAGACCGTAACGCTCCAACAGACGGCGGTTCTCTCGCGCCATCTCCTCGTTGGCCGCACGCAAGTCCTCGACGACGAAGACTTTCACCCTGCGTCCTCCCCTTCAAAGTAGTCGAGATAGAGTTCGCGCCCCTGCACCAGACGCGGTGCCGTCTCACCGCAGCGCGGACAGCCGAGATGCGGCAGTTCCGGGGAGAATTCCAGACCGCAAGCGGGGCAGGCGAGCCGCACTTCCCGCTCCTCGATCTCCAGCGTCGCCCCCTCGGCCACCGTCCCCCGGCCCAGGGCGTCAAAGGCCAGCTCAAGGGCCGCGGGTAGGGCCATGGTCATTTTGCCCACGACCAGCTTTACCCGGGTCACGCGCACCAGGCCATGGGCCTGCGCCTTCTCTTCTACCAGCTTGAGCACCGTCTGCATCAGGGCGAACTCGTGCATTCCTTGCACCCTTTCGGCCTAGTACTTCCGGTCGCTGCTAGATTTCGCCGCTCCGGCCCGGACTCCTGCCGCTAGGGACCCTTGCCTTGCATTTCCGCAGCCGCCACCTTTATGGCTTTGGGACGTCCTAAACATGCGCCCCGGCGAGCAATTGCCGCACCACGCGCACCGCCTCCGGCAGGGCCGCGGCCACCGCCGGGGAGAGCGCCTCCTCTCCCGGCCGCAGACGGCCGGCCTGAATACCCACCAGCCATAGCCGCCGCGGCATCTTCTCCGGCTGTACCAGGTAGCCCAGCCGCAACAGCTCCGCCAGGCCGAAGCCGTGCAGCGACCAGGGCAGGGCGGTGGTTGGCGGCAGGTCGTCCATGGTAAACGTCTTCACCGTTCCCGGCAACAGGTCGGCCTGCAGCGCGTCAACGAGCACCGCCACCTCCCGCCCTTCCAGCACGGCCAGGAGGTCTACGTCGGGCACGCCCGCCTCGACCAGTTCCACGTCTGCGGGTAGGGGCTGGCGCCGCAGGAGCCTTATTGCCGCCAGCCCGGCCCCGTCGTCTCCCACCAGGGAGTTGCCGATGCCGATCACCACCGCGGCCGCCACGGCCACGACCTCCTCTAACCACCCAAAAAATAAGCCGGGGCTTTAAATCCCCCGGCCGAACGGGCTGCGGTCTCCCTTAACGGCGATGTACCTTGAGCCGCAGGGAATGCACCGAGCAGGAAAAGCAAGGGTCGTAAGCCCGGATCAGCATCTCACACTTGAGCGTCAGTTCTTCATCGGGCAAGTCGATCATGGCGGGTACGAACTCCCGCAGATCCTTTTCAATATTATAGGCGTTCCGTGCCGTGGGGGCAACAATATCTGCTTTTTCTACTACGCCGTCGCGGTTGAGGCGGTAGCCGTGGCAACAAATGCCGCGCGCCGCTTCGGTCACGGCGTAACCCTCGCCGGCCTTCACGCTCACATTGACCTGCTCCGGCACCAGTTGCAGCCGGTCGATAATGGCGATGCTCTCGTCAATGCTGTGCACCAGCTCCACCGCCCGCGCCAGGGCGCTGACGAACGGGTTGAAGTTGGGGAAGAGCACTCCACTCTCCCGTGCCGCCGCCTGGGCGTCCGGCGAAAGCTGCTCGAAATTGTTGTTCACCCGCGCCAGCGGCCCTACCAGGAAGGAATCGCGGCCGGCGATGACGGCGTGCTTCGCATTTGAATGGGGGATATGACGCTCCTGGATGTAAATAGGGTATTCCGCATCCGGTACGTCCAGGCCTTCGGTTGAAACCAGCCGGCCCTCGTTGATCGCGTACTGCGCCGGGTCGTGCAGGGAAACGTGCTCGCACACCCGGTCAAAGGCCGGTAGAGGCAACTGGGCTACCAACCGCACCGTTTCCAGGGCGTCTTCCTTGGCTTCCTTGAGGCGCTCCCGCAAGCCGAGGAGCGTGCTCCGCTCAGGCAGGGCGGTAAAGCCGCCAATGGTCACGGTCACCGGGTGCACTTCCCGGCCGCCCACGGCCACGGTAAGGTCGTTACCCAGACGTTTGAGCTTCAGCGCCCGCTGTACCACGGGCAGCAGATCCGGGTTGGCGGCCATGCTCAGCACACTCTCGTAGCCGAGGTAGTCCGGCGCGGCCAGCATGTAAACATGGAGAGCGTGGCTCTGGATCCACTGGCTTAAGGCAAGAAGCTTGCGCAGGTCCTTGGTCTGTTGGCTCACCTCAACCCCGAGGGCGCGCTCGATGGCCCGGGCGGCGGAAAGCTGGTGCGGCGTGGGGCAGATACCGCAGATGCGGGATACGATGCCCGGTACCTCATCGTAGCGGCGCCCTACCAGGAAGCCTTCGAAGAAACG
>JACIYD010000071.1 GCA_014360105.1 Clostridia bacterium | reverse complement strand
TCGTTGAGGAAGCGCCGGGGCGGGACCGCCCCACCCGCTGCCGCC
The DNA here is from genome assembly GCA_014360105.1 of Clostridia bacterium. Classification (GTDB taxonomy): domain Bacteria; phylum Bacillota; class DSM-521; order Neomoorellales; family SLTJ01; genus JACIYD01. The sequence goes on along the minus strand of JACIYD010000071.1, from coordinate 7,361 downwards.
GTGCGCGCGGGGTTACCGGACGCTCCTCCTCTCCCGCTCGCAGAGGCGGGCGGAGAGACCCCCGGGCCCGCCCCAGGAAAAAGAGAAACCAGCAGAAGGCCGACAAGTAGGCAACGGTAGAGAGTATGTAGGCCCGATGCTTTCTTCTCCCGCTTCATGCCGCTCCTCACCCCCAAGCGGCCTTTCTACGACATCGCCCCAATTATACCACAAGGGCACGAATTGGCGGGACGCGCTCCGGCGGTAATTCCCACCACCGGCGCCAGAAGTTCCCAGAAAGAAACCCGGGTCTACCTTCCAGGCCGGGGCAATTTCGCGGGCACGCTGCCGCCAAGCGCAAAGGCGCGCCCGACCCGGATCCCAGGCCGGGGAAACGGCGGCCGCCTGCCCGCCCAGGTGCCTTTTGCCCTTCTGCCCGCCTTCTCGGTACGATGACATCGACCCCGGAAGGGCACCGTTCCCGGTCACCCGCCTAATTGACGCCGGGCGGGCGGGTACGGTTCCCGCTGGCAGGCATCTTGCCATAAGGGATGGCACACGGTTCTTTTTGCCAAGGGAAAGGAGGTGCAGCAATGGAAGGGCTCTGGGCCCAGGTTGGCAACTGGGGCTTCCCGATGATTGTGGCCGTCTACTTGTTGGTCCGCATGGAGAAGAAGCTCGACGACCTGACGGTTGCCATCCAGCAGTTGGGTCAAGCCATCGGCCTGGGAGCGCTCTCGGCTGGCCACCCCACGGCGAAGGGATAAGGCCTAGCGCAGGAAGCGAACACCTTTCGGCGGGCTCCGCGCGCCGAAAGTCCGCAAGCCGTAAGGAACTGCGGCACCGGCGGGGACTGTACGCGTGCCCACCGCCCACAGCCGCAAGCCCGGCCCGGCAAGCGCAGGCGACACGGCAACCCGCGCGGACGAGGCGCCGAAGGCTGGCCATGCGGAGGCAGACTAGGCTTGGAGCGTCCGCGGCACGGGCGGCGGCATGTAGCGGCGGCGCGCCGGGATTATCGGATTAACGGCCTCACGCCGGTCCGCCGCCTCGTCGCCCCGGGCGCAAATCCCCGCTGGCCGCGAAACACGACATTTTGAGGGAGGTATCGCTGTGGTCCCCGCCTACTTAATCATCCACCACACGGGCGCTGAGGAGAAGGACGCCGCTCAGGTGCGTCGCTACCATCTCTCCCTGGGCTGGCGCGACGTCGGATATCACTTCCTTATCGAGCGCGACGGCAACACCGTGGCCGGTCGCAGCCCGGCCCTTCCCGGCGCCCACTGCCGGACAGACGGCATGAACGGCAGGAGCCTGGGCGTCGCCTTAATCGGCAACCTGGAGGAGCACCCGCCGCTGCCCGACCAGCTCACGGCCTTGCTGGCCCTTTTGACCGGGCTCTGCCGCTGCTATGCCATCCCGCCGGAAAGGGTGCTCGGCCACCGGGAAGTTAGGGGAGCCAAAACCGCCTGCCCGGGGAGGTACTTGGACATGAACGCGGTGCGCCACCTCCTCGGCGAGGGCCTGACCTAGCCCTGGCCGCGCCGAAAACCAGCGAGGCGGGCGCTATGCCGGGAAAAGACCGGTGGAGAGGTAGCGCTCGCCTGTATCCGGCAGCAAGACCACGGTGACTTTGCCCCGGTGCTCCGGCCGCGCCGCCACCGCCAGGGCGGCGTAGGCCGCCGCACCCGCGGAGATCCCTACCTGCAGGCCTTCTTCCCGGGCCAGGCGCCTGGCCGTCTCCATGGCGTCGCGCTCCCGCACCGGAAAAATCTCATCAAGCAGCTCCACCTCGAGGACCGCGGGCACAAAGCCGGCGCCGATCCCTTGGATGCCGTGCAATCCCGGCTTGCCGCCAGAGAGAACCGGGGACTCCGCCGGTTCCACCGCCACCAGGTAAACGTCTGGCCGGCGCGCGCGCAATACCTGGCCCACGCCGGTGATGGTGCCGCCCGTACCCACCCCGGCGACGAAAACGCCTACCCGCCCGTCGGTGGCCTTCCAGATTTCCTCCGCCGTGCTGCGCCGGTGCGCCGCCGGGTTGGCCGGGTTGGCAAACTGCTGCGGCAGAAAACTATTGCCGTACTCCCGTGCCAGTTCCTCCGCCCGGCGGATGGCGCCGGCCATCCCCTCTGCTCCGGGAGTCAAGACTACCTCTGCCCCGTAGGCGGCAAGCAGGCTGCGCCGCTCGAGGCTCATCGTCTCGGGCATGGTCAGGATGAGGCGATAGCCCTTGGCCGCCGCCACCATGGCCAGGCCGATCCCGGTATTGCCGCTTGTGGGTTCAATGATCACCGTGTCCCGATTAATCAAGCCTTGCTCTTCTGCGACCTCGATCATGCTCAAGGCAATGCGATCTTTGACACTACCGCCAGGATTAAAGTATTCCAGCTTGGCGTAGACCTCGGTGCCCGGCGGCACCACCCGGTTCAGCCTCACCAGCGGGGTGTCGCCTATGAGCTCGAGGATGTTGCGTGCAACCCGTCCCATGGTCTCCCCCCGAAATTCCAACTTGCAATTTCCTGCCTTCGCTGTGGGGGCGCGCCTCATGGGGCACTCCTCCATGCGACCTAGCCTTTTGCTTCGCCTAGGGTAAGTTTAACCTGCAAACGGCGCCCGCCGCGTGCCAGCGTCACGCGCACCGTGTCACCCGGGCGGCAACGGTTGAGAAACTGCTCCAGATCGCCGCCGGTGGCGGTCTCTTGGCCGTCCAACGCCAACAAAACGTCGCCGGGCCGCAAGCCCGCCCTGTCGGCCGGACTATCCGGGAGCACCGTTTCCACCATCAGGCCGCGCGGCATCTTGTAGCGGCGGGCCAGCGCCTCACCGAGAACGAAATAACCGATGCCCAGGAAAGGGCGACGTACGCGCCCCTCCCGGATGAGTTGCGCGATTACTGGCCGGGCGTCGTTGATGGGGATCGCAAAGCCCATGCCCTCAACACCCGCAGCGGCGATCTTCACGCTGTTAATACCAATGACCTCACCGCGCCCGTTCACCAGGGCGCCGCCGCTGTTGCCCGGATTGATCGCCGCGTCGGTCTGGATCACCCGCAAAGTAACTTCCTCGCCCGGGCGGCTCTCCACCGAAATCTCCCGGTTCAACGCGCTGACCACCCCAACCGTCACCGAGCGGGCAAATTCCCGGCCCAGAGGATTGCCGATGGCCACCACCATTTCCCCCACACGCAGCGCGGCGGAATCTCCAAGCGTTGCTTCCCGTAGCCCCTGCGCCCTTACCCGCAATACGGCCAGGTCCGTCTGCGGGTCCCCGCCAACCAGCTCCGCCTCGTACTCGTGTGTGCCGTCAACCGTAATACTGAGGGCGCGAAAACCTTCCACCACATGATAGTTGGTTACCACGTAACCCCGAGCAGCGTCGATGACGATGCCCGAGCCGCTGACTACTACAGGCCGCCGATAGAGGCCGTAGCCCTTGAAGTTGGTCACCCCGACAACCGACGGCCCTGCACGCGCCGCAATGCCAACGGCCGGCGAAGGCGGCACCGGTGCCGCCGCCTGGGGTGAACCCTGCGGCAGCGGCAGCCGCTCCTCCTGCCTTACTTGCCCCGCCAGGGGCGATTTCACCGGGGGTGCAAACAAGGCAGGTGCCAGGACAAGAGCGAGAACGCCCCCGCCCATGGCCGCTGCCAGGAGCAGCAACAGGTATGCCAGCCAGGATGGCCGCCGGGGAAAGTCATGGCCAAAGGTACCCAAGTCCTCCCACCTCCGGCCCATAGCTTGCCCCGGCGTCCCCGGCCCCATGTATGTGTCTATTCAAAACTATTCAGGCAGGGGCCGAAGGCGGGCACCCAGACGGGTCAGCTTGTCCCACCAATTCTCGTAGCCCCGCTCCAGGCATCCTGTGCGGTCTAGGATGGTTTCCCCCCGGGCCAGCAGGGCGGCGATGGTGAGAGCGGCCCCGGCGCGCAGATCCGGGATCTGTACTTCCGCGCCGCAGAGGGGCGTGGACCCCACGACCACGGCGGCCGACCCTTCCACCCGGATGTTGGCACCCATCCGCTGCAGCTCCTGCACCACCTGAAAGCGGTTGTCGAAAACCGTTTCCACGACGATGCTCGTTCCCCGGGCCTGAGAAAGCAACACCAGCATCGGCGATTGCAAGTCGGTGGGAAATCCGGGATAGGGCATCGTTTTCACGTGCACCGGTGCCAGGGGCCCTTCGCGGTAGACCTCGAGCAGGCCCTCTCCTTCTTCCACCGTGGCCCCGGCCTCGCGCAGTTTGGCGATGACCGGCTGCAGGTGCGTGGAAATGACGTTGACCACCCGGAGGGGGCCGCCACAAACCGCGCCCATAATGAGAAAGGTACCGGCCTCAATACGGTCGGGAATGACGCTATAAGTGGCCGGACGCCATACTGTGGGGCCATCAATCTTAATCACATCAGTGCCCGCGCCGCGGATGTGGGCCCCCATGGCGTTAAGGAAGTTGGCGAGGTCCACTACTTCCGGTTCCCTGGCCGCGTTTTCGATGACCGTCTGTCCCCGCGCCTGACAGGCGGCCATCATCAGATTCTCCGTCGCGCCCACACTGGGAAAGTCGAGATAAATGCGTGCACCTTCCAAGGATTTGGCCCTAGCTTTAATCAGTCCGTGCTCAACCTCCACCTGCGCCCCCAGGGCGGCTAGGCCTTTCAGGTGGAGATCGACGGGCCGCGGTCCCAAGTCACAACCACCCGGCAGAGGTACCTCGGCCCTTCCCTGGGCCGCCACCAAAGCGCCGAGAAAGAGACTGGAAGCGCGGATCTGCCTCCCCTCGGCAAAAGGCACGGTGGTATTCAGCCCGGTGGGTATGCGCAAGGATAGCCGGCCCGCGCCGACCCACTGCGCCTCTCCTCCCAGGGCGCGGGTAATGGCAAGCATCACCTCAACGTCGCGAATGGCGGGAATTCCCTCCAGGACGGTCACCCCGGGTGCCATCGTTGCCGCGGCAATCAGGGCCAGGCTGGCGTTCTTGCTGCCGCTCACCTTTACGCTGCCCTGAAGGGGATGCCCCCCTTCCACGCCGTAGCGGCCCAACGTACCACCCCTTCCTCTACCGTTTTCCTCAATCCGTCCCTAACCTATCCCCGGTTTATTCCTTCCGGTCTTTGGTTCCCTCGTTGGCGCGAGCCTCGGGGGGCGATACTGGCGCTCGAGCCGGGCTTCGGCGGGCCCGCGGCTCGTGCGCGCCCTCTCGCCTCTTTTCGTCATCGGTTGACAGGTCAAGCGTCCATCTGCTATAAAGGGAGGACGGGAGGGGTATGCTTGCCAAGGTTCCGGCAACAGATCCTACGTGTCCTGCGCCATGGCCCGGTCACCTTTTGGCAATTGCTCCCGCAACAGGATGGCGACCTCGCGCAGTTCGCCGCCAGCTTAGAAGCTTTGGCCGCGGAAGGTCTCATGGAGCGCCGGCCGGACGGGAAGCTCGCCCTCACCGCGGCCGGACAAGCCGCCGTGGCCCGCTGGCTCCCCCGGCAGGAATGGGAGTGTCCCCATTGCCAAGGAAAGGGAATGCTGCCCCGGGGGCTTTTTACCCGCGTGCTCGAACAATGGGAGCGCTTGGCCGCTGCTCGGCCCCGCCCCGACCCCACTTTTGACCAGGGTTACGTCGCGTCCAGGGACGCCGTCGGCCGGGTAATCTTTATGTACCGCCGCGCCGACCTGGAAGGGCGTCGCCTGCTCTTCCTGGGGGACGACGATCTGACCAGCCTGGCCGCAGCCCTTACCGGCCTGCCCCGAGAGGTAACGGTGCTGGAAATCGATGCACGCCTGGTCGAGTTTCTCAACACCACCGCCACCCGCGAGGGCTGGAGCAACTACCACGCGCAAGTTTACGACGTGCAGGAAGCACTCCCGCCGTCCTGCCGGCAGGCCTTTGACGTGGCGGTCACCGATCCGGTAGAAACGCGCCGGGGGTTTCTCCTCTTTCTTTCACGCTGTAGCGAGGCGCTGGCCGAGGCCGGTTCCGCCCTCTACTTTGGCCTCACCCGCCTGGAAACCGGGCTTCCCAAGTGGCGCCTCTGGCTGGTCTCGCTCTTGCGCATGGGCTTTGTCGTCACCGACTACCTCCCTGATTTCCACCGTTACCACCTGACTAACACTGTTTTTGTGCCCGAGGAATACCCTGCGGCGTGTCCCTTCCTCCCCGAGGAACCACCGGCAACTCCCTGGTATGCTTCTGCCCTCGTCCGCCTAGAAGCAGTAAGGCGTCCCCGCCCCCTCTACCGCGGCACGGTCTCCCTCGGGAAAGCACTCTACCGCGACTAGCGCAGGCTGGCCAGCCGCGCCGCCAAGCTTGAGAGTTGCTCCGCCGTACGACTCAACTGCTGGGTGTTGCCTGCTACCTCCTGCGTGACCGCCGCCTGGTGATGGATAACTCCCGAGGTCTCCTCAATGCCTCGCAAAATGGCAGCGACCGAGCTTTCAATATTTTGGAGAATGTTGCCAATTTGATCGGCGGAACTAGTGCTGTTTTCCGCCAGCTTCCTGACCTCCTGGGCCACTACGGTAAAGCCCCGGCCGTGCTCCCCGGCACGGGCCGCCTCAATGGCGGCGTTCAGTCCCAAAAGTTTGGTCTGCTCCGCCACCATGCGGATGAACTTCAGGATCTTGTCCGTTTCTTTCAGGTGCTGGCGTGCTTGGTTTGCCGCCTCGTTCAATTGTTCGCTTTCTCGGGCCATGCTCTCCGCCGCACGGGCGATTTCATCGGTGGCGCCGACCAGTTGCTCCACCGCCTGGCTTAACGACTGAGCCGTGGCCGCCAGTTCCTGTGCCTGCGCTTCCAGTTCGTTCAGCATCCGTTCGCGCGCTTCGACCAGGTCCTGCATCAACTTTGCCGCCCTGGCTTCGACTACCGTCACACCCGGCGGGCAGGTTTCCCGGATGGCCGCCTGTACCTCGGCACTGCCGGTTACCTCGAAAACCACGTCCAGGCCGGGCTGATCCAGGAGGTCCCGGAAGTTTTGAAAGGTCCGGATGCCCCATTGCCGCGCGAGACCCATCGCCGGCGCCTCCAGGTTGATGTCGGCCACGCCGATCACCTGAGTACCGGCCAGGCCATGCAGTGCCTGGAGGATGGCCTTCCCACCGCGTCCCCCACCGATAAGGCCAACTTTGACCTCGCCCACCTGCCTCCCTCCTTGCTAGGAGCTTAGCGCCTTTCCCTTCTAGGACCGGCCCAATTCAAAACTCGGCAGAATTCCGTCGCTTCGTTGTGGGGCAAGCCCTATGGGGTACTCAGACAAATAATACTTTCCCTGTTTGCCCGCCAAATCCTTCCCATTGTCCATTTTTTCCCTTACCGGCCGCCGCCCCGGGGCGGCAACCAAATATTACGCCCGAGCCACCCATTGTGCCTCCGTCTGTGGTAGAATAGGAAAA
>JACIYD010000070.1 GCA_014360105.1 Clostridia bacterium | reverse complement strand
CTCCTGCTGCCTGGCCCCCGCCAGGGTCGCTTCTCCTTCGGCGCTCTCGGGGAGCACGCCCTCGCTCAGCACCTGCCCGTGGGTGTCTACCACGCGCACGTCTTCCGGCCGCATTCCCTCCACGCTGCTGGCCACCAGGTACATAATGCTCCTTACCTGTTCCGGGTTGAGTCGCGCCATGGGCCGTAAGCGCAGGAGGACGGCGGCCGAGGCCGGGCGGGCCTCCTCGAGGAAAACGCTCGGCTGGGGAATGACCAGATGCACCCGCGCCTGCTCCACCTGTTCGTACTGGACGATGGTACGCCGCAGCTCCTCCTGCAGTGCCCGCAGGTAATTGAGGTGCCACTGGGTATCGGTCATGCCCAGTTGCGTCTTGTCAAAGAGCTCGAAACCCACGCCGCTGCCGCTTAAGAGCCCGCTGCCGGCTACCTCCAGGCGCAGGTCGTAAACCCGCTTTTCCGGCACGAGGATAGTCGTACCGTCGGCCACTAGTTGATAGGGGACTTTTTGCTCCTTCAACTTGGCGACGATTTCCGCCGCTTCGCGCATTTCCAGATTGGTGAAAAGCGGCACGTACCTCTCCCGCCCGGCCCACTGGCCCAGAAAAAGTATCCCGGCAAGCACTCCGGCCGCGGCCAGCACCAGCACGGTCCGTCTCGCAGCCGGGAGGCCGCCCCACCATTCCTTTAACCTCATGAGCGCAGGAGGCACTTCGCTTCCCGTTCCCCTGGAAAAGATTAAAGCTGCATTCTAGCAATTTCCTGATAGGCCTCGAGCACCCGGTTCCGGATCTCAACCGTCAATTGGAGGGCCAGTTCCGCCTGTTGGGCTGCCAGCATCACCTCGTGAACGTCGTCTACCTGGCCGCTCAGAAAACCCTCCAGCAGGGCGTCGGCCCTTTTCTGCAACGCGTCCACCTCGGCCAGTTTTTCCTGCAAAATCTCGGCGAAGGAAGCGGGGGACGCGGCGTCCTTCACCGAAGCGGGTGCTTGCGCCCGCAAGACCCCGGTTCCGGGCGCTACCGGATTAACCGCCATCACCTTCACCCCTTAAACCCTACCGATTTCCAGGGCTTTCAACGCCATGGTCTTCGCCGCATTGAGCACCGTCACGTTGGCTTCGTAGGCCCGGCTCGCCGTGAGCAAGTCTACCATTTCGTTCACTACGTTGATCGCGGGAAAGGCTACGAAGCCGCGTTCGTCGGCATCGGGGTGGTGGGGATCGTAGACCAGTTGTGGCGGCGCGTTCTCCTCAAGGATGCCTGCCACCCGCACGCCGCTGCCCCGGAAACCGCCGACCCTGGCAGCGACCTCTTCGGCAAAGAGCACCACCCGCCGCCGGTAGGGTCCGCCACCGCTTGCCCTCGTTGTGTGAATATTAGCCAGATTGCTCGCAATAAGATCGAGACGCAACTGCTCCGCCGCCAAACCCGAGGCACTAATCGCCCACCCCGGCAAGAGTTCCATCTAACCCTCACCCTCCCAGAACACTAGCGCCGGCCGCCGCTAATCACATAACGCAAACGCGCGAGGCGGCCGCTCACGGCCTGCGCCGCCACCTGGTAATAAAGACCGTTCATCGCCAACTGAACCATCTGTTCGTTCAAGTCGACGTTATTGCCGTCCGGCCGGGAGCTGGTATGGCTCTCCCGCACAACCCGCGGCGCCACCGTTTCCACCGCGGGACGAGGGTCGAGATGCCGCGGGTGGGTGCGGTAGAGCGGTAGGGCGGTCTCGTCCAGCGCCGCCCGCAGTTCCTCTTCAAAGCGTACCCGATATTTTTTGAAATACGGGGTATTCAGGTTGGCCACGTTATGCGCAATGACCCGTTGGCGCAAGGCAGCCGCCTCCAACGCCTTCGTCGCCACCAGCCAGGTACGCCCGCTTAGAAACTCGGCCATCGGCCACCCTCCTTGCCGCAAAACGCTCTCGTGTCGGCCCCCGCTTCTCCGCTCTGAACCCAGACCGCCAAAAGAATAGCCCGACCGGCTGAGGGTTGGGCTTAGCGCTCTGCTTCCCCTGCAGCCTGGCGATCATAGCCGGTACGGCCTTAGACCCATGGCTTTGCGGTTCTGCCCTTTCGGACAGGTTGCCCTCGGGGACAAAGATAGCCTTTTTTCGGCATTGATCGAGGTATTCCACACAAGATTGGAAAATCCTGCAGGTCAATCAAAAATTTTTCCGTATCTTGACAGGGACTTTTTCTGGGCCGTTTAAAAACAATAAAACCCGGGCGGTGCCCAGGTGAGGGAGTTTGGCCGAAGTGACGGGCCCGTTAGCCCCGGCCATCAACGCCGGTGCCGCGGACGGCTGCCGGGGGCGGACGAAACACTGACAGCGTCCGGCGCCAGCGGCATAACTCAGCCAGGCCCGCGGCCGTCTCCTCCTGGCACAAGGCCAGCGCCGCGCGCTGCGCCTCGACCTGCGCCAGCGCCTGGCAGAGGAGGTCTAGTACCGCCGCACGTACCGCCTCGCCGCCCGCAGCCAGATCGATCTCTTTTTGCAGCGCCCTTGCCCGCTCCTGGCACCGCTTTGCCTTCTCCCACCGCCCTTGTTGCAGGGCCTCGCCTTGGACGGCAACCAAGGCGGCCAGTTCCTTTACCCGTTGCAAATACTTCTGTTTTTTCATTTCCCTGCTCCGTATGCCGTCCGGTTACCGGCTAAAATGTCACCCGGATCCCGGCGACCCTCGTGCCAAATTGGCCGGGCTTTCATCCGCCCTTGTTCCGGGGCCTCCCGCGCCGGCCACCCTGCTCCAGCAACCGCGGCGCCGGTTAGCCTTGCCGCTCGTATACCTCGGGCCGGGTCAGGTAGTTATGGCTGTGGTAGCGCCTGGTCGCTTCTTCCCACGCATCCCGCAGTTCACCTAACAGCCGCTCGACCTCTTGCATCATCTTCAGGTCTTTCTTGATGTTCGCCCGGACCAGGTAATCGTGCATGAAGGCATAAAGGGCGGCGAGATTGTGTGCTATCTCGCCCGCCTCAGGATTAAGCGTCGCCATAAGTTCGCTCAAGATGTCTTGTGCCCGGCAGAGATAATCGCTGGTTCGGTCGTAGCGGCCGGCTGCCAGCGCTTCCTGTGCTTGGCGGATAAAGCGTAGCGCCCCCTCGTAAAGCATAAGCACCAGCTTTTCCTGGGGCTGTGTTTGCACCTGATTGAGGCGGTAGGTCGCGTAGGCTTCCATGTTGTACATTTCGTGCCCGGAACCAGACCCCTCGTTGCCCGGGTTAACCAACCCCACCGGGCGTTCCCTCCCTTCCCTTCGTCTGCGCGGCATTTGGTAGCACCCTACCGGGTGGCCGTGCCCCGCGACCGCGTCGCCGCGCCGCTCAAAGCTTCAAGCGAGGCAATCTGGCCGGCAAGCCATGCCGCCTGGTTCTGCAGGACGCCCAGCATCTCCTCCAGGGCGGTGAACTGCCGGCGAAGCTGCTCCTCTTTCATTGCCAGGCGCTCTTCCCAGCGGCTGATCTGCTCGTCGATGTCGGCCGCGGTGAGGGCGAGCATCTTCTGCTTGGAGCTGATCGCCCCGTCGCTCGGATCGGGCCGGGTGCTGGCGCTCGCCCTGGTGACCTCCTCCAGGTACTTTTCCAGGCGGACGGCGATGCCCTCTGGGTCTGCCGAAGTGAAGAGCCGCTCCACCGCACCCGGGTCTTCCTCAAGCGCCTTGGTAAGCTTGGCCGCGTCCAGGGTGAGCCTGCCGCTGCGGTCGAAGGTCAGACCACCCGCAGAAACGGCGCCGGTGCTGATGCCCACGCTGCCGGCGCTGGTGTACTTCGTGTCCGCGAGGTTAACCTTATCGAACACCAGCCTTCTCAACTGCTGCTGAATGCGCGCCAGGGTCGGGTCGCCGAAGAGGTCGCCGGGCTCACCGGTGGCATTCTTGCCCAGCTTGGAGGCGATGAAGTCCATGGCCGAGTTGTACTGGTCCACGAACTTCTGCACCGCGTCCACGGCCGCCTGGGTGTTGTTCTTTACCTCAAGAGTCACCCACTCGGTGGAGTCCGGTAGCTGGTCGACGTCAAGGTCGGTAACGTCCAGCAGGTTCAATGTCACGCCGGGAATGACGTCGGTGACGGTGTTCGTTGCGCGGGTAAGATACTCCTCTCCCGGCGGGAAGTTATCCACTTTAAACTGAGCATCTTGCGCTTCTAGCAGCGTATACTTGATCTCTCCGTTGCTTTTGAGGATGCCCAGGTCCTGTAGTACCTTGCCTTCCAGCTCGGTGAAGACCATTTTGCCCCTCTCGCCAGAGACATTGCTAGTCAGGACCAGCCTTGCCTCAACAATGGTTGCAACCAGCGGCGGGGCACCCGTCCCGCCCGCGGCCTTCGCCGCGTTATTGATCGACTGCATAATGTCTTCCAGGCTGTTGTCGGGCGTCACCGCCACTTCTATGCTGTTGCTTCCCACCGTGATACGAAACCTGCCTTCCAGTCCAAGCGCCGTAGTAGTATCGGGCACCTGCTGTAAGGCTTCGCCCCTCAAGGCCCACTCAGAGAGCTTCGGCTGGGCGGTGTAGTCGGGTCGCGATAAGGTTGCCCTTACCTTGACCTGGCTGACACCCGCAGGAAGCTGGGCGACGAAATCGCGGGTGACGTACCCGGCCTCGCTACCCCCACTGATGTTAACCGGCGACCCCGGGAAGTTAGTCCAAGCGCTCCAACCGCCGGAGGATTGATAATAGCAGTACTCATAGGTATAGAAGTAGGACTCGGCGGGAAGAGACGTTTCACGCTCTTTTACCGTAAGCGTCAGTCTACCGCCTTCGGCCGCCGTGAAATCCAGCGCCGCCGTTTCGATTGCCCCCGAAAGGTAAGTTCCTTCGATGTAAAGAACCTTATCCTCGGATCCGGTCTGCATTAGATGCGTGCGCGTGGCATAGCTGTCCGTACGCGTTAGATCATCGAAAGTATCGAGCGAGATGATCTCCGTTGGGGCGGCGTAAATCAGCGGGCGGTCCGAGGCCACTTTGTGGCACTGGGCCAACTGCTTGACCCAGATGCGGTAAGTGCCAACGGCTGCGTCGGCGGTGGCCGTCGCGGTCAACACCTTTTCATTCGAAGACGCCGCCGTCTTCGCCTTGAAAGTCGAGGCAAGTTTGAGCGAGGTTAGGGTGCCCAGCAGGTTTGCCAGGCGGCTGCCGATGTCCTTCCAGGCGCTCCTGTCCACTTCCAGGTCTGCCTTGCGCCGCTGAAGACGCGTCACCGGGATGCGCTCGATTTCCATGAGCTGCCGGATGATCTCGTCGGTATCCAGGCCCGAAGCCAGGCCACTGATGGTCATTGTGGGCACGGCCACTCCTCCTTGTGCCGGGCACTTTTGGGCGCCAAAAAACGGGGTTGAGCCAGTTTCCCGGGAGCCCGTATGGTCTGCCTTTGCCGCCTAGACCAGTTCGTCGAGCAACAAACCGATCATGTATTCCAACTGGTACACCATACTGATGACCTTCTCCGGAGGAATACGGCGGATGATCTCTCCCTTTTCCCGGTCGATCACCAGGACGTAAATATCCCCCGTCTCCTCGTCAATCTTAAAGCGCAAGCGGATTTGAAAAAGATCGCTTGTCTCGTTCAGTTGCCGCACCGCGCGTTGCAACTGCTGCTCGAAGCTCTCCGTCCCGAAGCGCCGTTCTTGGTCCTGCTGCTGTTCCGTACGGATGCGGCTTTCCCGCGTCTGGGTCAGCTCGGCCTGTTGCTCTGCCCGCGCCTGCACCTGCTGCAGCACCACCGGGTCCACGCCCTCGACCTTCAAGGCTTTGTCTCACCTCGCCCCGTGAAGAAGTCGGCGCCCGCCTAGTCTTTTTATCGGCGGGAGCAGCGCACATCTTGAGTCCCGTTTGCCGGCCTCGGGTCCGGGCCGGCTTCCGGCAATTGTCCATGCACCCGGCGGCAAGCGCCGCTTGGGTCAATCGCGGGAAGATAGTCTGCCCCCGAGAGGGCCGGCCCGCCGGACCGACCGTCCTGGCAGGAAAGCGCTGCCGCCTTGGCGAATACTGGACCGGAGTTCTTCAAAAAGAGGTGCAGCGGATGGCTTCTCCGAGTTCCGGGGACGCGCCCGCGGGCGCAGACGCGCCTCGCGGTCCCAGTTCCCCGGTTTCCGTGCCGGCGGCGCTCATCGCGGAGCGCTACGCCGACTACCTGCGTGATGAATCGCGCTACGGTCCGGGGCGGGCCGATGCTCTTTATTTCCCCACAACCGAGGAGCAGGTGGCCGAGATCCTTTCCCGCGCCCAAGCACAAGGTACGCCGGTCACCGTGGCCGGAGCGCGTACGGGTCTGGTGGGCGGTGCGGTACCCGAGGGCGGCAGCGTGCTTGCCATGGAGCGGCTGAACCGCTTCCTCGGCCTGCGCCGCGATCCCACCACCGGATACTGGCTCTTGCGCCTGCAGCCTGGCGTGAGCCTGGCCTACCTGAGGACCTGCCTGGAAAACAAGAACCTTCCCGGCTTACCGCCCGAGGAGATGGCCGGCTTCCGCGCCGACCCGCAGCCCTACTTCTATGCCCCGGACCCCACGGAGACCGGCGCCCAATTAGGCGGCACCGTGGCCACCAACGCTTCGGGCGCCCGCGGCTACAAGTACGGTCCCACCCGGGAACACGTCAGGGCCCTGCGCGTGGTTCTACCTACAGGCGAGATCCTGGCACTGCGGCGCGGTCAATTGCGGGCCGATGCCGGCGCCCAGGTGCACCTGCCCCTTGGCACCCGGAAACTTGCGCTGGTCCTGCCGCACTACACCATGCCGGCGGTGAAAAACGCCGCCGGGTTTTACTGCCACCCGGAGATGGACCCGATCGACCTTTTCATCGGATCGGAAGGCACGCTCGGCGTGATCACCGAGGTGGAAATCCAGCTCGTTCCCCGGCCGGAAAGCTTTCTGAGCGGCCTGGCCTTCTTCCCTGCGGAAGAAGCGGCCCTTGCCTTCGTCCGCGCGGCGCGCACGGCCGCCGACGTCGATCCCTGCAGCCTGGAGTTTCTTGACCACCCCTCGTTGCAGCTCCTCTCAACCTACCGCCAGGAAGTAACAAGCGTCACCTACCCGCCTTTCCCCCTGGGCAGCCGGGCCGCCGTCTTCTTCGAACAGGGTCTCGCCGGCCGCCGTGCGCCCGAGGAGGTGCTTGCCGCCTGGGAAACGCTCCTGCGCGAGCACGCTTCCTCCCTCGACCAAACCTGGGCCGGCCTCGACCTGACAACGCTGGCACGCCTGCGCGCCATCCGCCATGCCCTGCCCGAAGCGGCGAACCTGATCATAGCGCGCGCCAAGCTCACCTGCCCCGCCATCTATAAGGTCAGCACCGACCTGGCCGTACCGGACGCGGCCCTGGAAACGATGTTTCGCGCTTACCAGGATACCTACCGCGCTTTCCGCCTGGATTACCTCATCTACGGCCACATCAGCCAGAACCATCTCCATA
>JACIYD010000007.1 GCA_014360105.1 Clostridia bacterium | reverse complement strand
GTACCGGGCCTTCGCGGCGTACAGCGATGGGAGCACACGCGAGGTGACCGCAGAAGCGGCCTGGACGACCTCCAATCCCCAGGTGGCTTCGGTGAGCCCCGCGGGCCTGGCAACCTGCCTTGCGCCCGGCCAGGCCATCATAACGGCATCCTGGCAGGGTCTCAGCGGGTCCGGCAACTTGTTCGTGCAGGAACCCGCGCCGCCCGCATCCGAACCCCAGCCTCCCGCGGTGCCGCAGCCCGTGCGGCTTGACCTGCGGCCCCCGGAAGCTACGGTGAAGGCGGGCGAAACCGCGCAGTTCCAGACCATCGCCATCTACTCGGACAACACCGAGAAAGATGTAACTCAAGAGGCTACCTGGACTTCCTCCGATCTCGGCGTGGCCTCAGTGGTCTACGGCCTGGCCACCGCCCTTGCGCCCGGCCAGGCCGACATTGCTGCGGCCTGGAACGGCCTGACCGGCCAGGCCAGGCTAACGGTGGTCGAGGAGCCCAAGCCGCCGCAGCCGCCCGCCGACAGCGGCGGTTCCGGTCCAACGCTTCCGCCGGCGCCTGCACCCGAGCCCCCGACGACCGGCGGTTCCGGCGGCGGTTCAGGCCCGACGCCTCCTCCAACCGCGGGCGAAGCCGAGGCCACGCCGCCGGTAGAGAACCTGCCGCAGAGTGTGTTCATCGCCAGGTGGCCCGGCCACCTGCCCTTAGTGGCCGAACCGGTGAAGACCGGCTGCGCTCCCGGCGGGGAGAAGCTGGAACCGGTGCCGGAGTTCACCATGGAAATCACCCGCGCCGACAGCCTGGCCGAAGCTGAAGCAAAAGGACTGGAGCCGCGCGTCTACTACTGGAACGAAAAGTTCCAGAAGTGGGTCGCCCTGGCGTCCTACCCCGAGGGCGGCAAGGTGCGGGCGGTGAACGACGGCGGATACTCCGGCTGGACCGCGGTCTTCGCGGTCAAGGAGCCGCGGTTCACCGACGTGGCCGGGCATTGGGCTGAGCCGGTGATAAACCGCGCAAACGGCCTGGCCCTTATTGAGGGCTACCCAAACCCGCAGGACCCGGCCAGCCTTGAGCGCCCCGCCGGGCCTGACCGCCCAATCACGCGGGCGGAGTTCGTCGCGGTTCTCACCCGCGCCCTGGGCCTCCTGCCGCCGGAGGAGCAGAAGCTGTACGAGGTTATGACCGAACCCACTCCCGAGGAAGAGGCCCGCATCCTGGCCGGCATGAAGGGCGTGCCCGCCTGGGCCAGGGGCAGCATCGCGGCGGCCCTGGCTAGCGGCCTGGCGTCGGGCCGCGCGCCCGGCGACTTCGCCGGCGACGAACCCATTACGCGGATTGAGGCGGCCGCGATGGTGTCAAACTTCCTGAAGCGCCTGCCCGGCTACAGCACTGCGGACCTGGCGGCTTTCCGCGACGCCGCGGACGTGCCCGACTGGGCCAGGGCCGCGGTGGCCGACGGGGTGCTGGAAGGCTATCCCGACGGGAGCCTGCGGCCCAACGGCAAGATCACCCGCGCCGAGGCGTTCGCGGTGCTGCTGAGGCTGCTGCGGGCGTTGGGTTGGTAGCCCGGACACGTGCTAGAATGCCCTACAAGCGGCCCAAAATCGCCCGCACGTAGGGGAGAGTGGCTGCCCGCCCCGGAAACCCGCCTTCTGGGGCATTCTCACGTAAATCAGGACCGGCCCCGGTTCCGCGAAGCGCGGGCCGGGGCCTTTTCCTTGGGAAGGATTTTCCCCGGCTGGGGCGAATGCTTTTACTGCCCCGGCCGGGGAGCCGAAGGAGGGAGGAAAAACACATCCCATGCCGGGGAGCATCGTCAAACAGGGCAAGAACAGCTGGCGCATCCGCTACGAACTGCCGCGCGACCCCAAGACGGGCAAGCGCAGACAGGGTTCGGAGACGGTCCGCGGGACCAGGAAGGACGCGGAGAAGAGGTTAAGGGAGATACTGGTCGAGATCGACCGGGGAACCTGGGCCGAGCCCAGCAAAACCAACATGACGGTCGGCGAGTACCTGAAAGACTTTCTGGCAAAGTACGCGGCAGACCACCCTACCGGCAGCACGGCCCAAACGGCGCGGTATCTTCTCAACCGCCACGCCATCCAGGAGCTGGGGGATCTGCCTCTGCCGAAGCTTTCGCCGCACCACCTTGACCGGCTCTACACCCATATGCGCCAGCCCAAAGAGAGAGGGGGCAAAGGTCTTTCCACCCGCACCGTCCGCTACGTCCACGTCCTTGTCAAGACTGCCCTTGACCGGGCGGTAGACCTGGGGCTGCTGGCGCAAAACCCGGCGCACCGCGTAAAACCGCCCCAGCTGAAGAAGCGCAAACGCGTACTGCCCTTGACCGATGACGAAAAACAGCGTTTGCTCGAGGCGGCCAAGGGAGACAGGTACGAAAACCTCTTCATCGTCGCCCTGGGAACCGGGATGCGCCTGGGAGAGCTTCTTTCGCTGACCTGGGAGCAGGTGGACTTGGCCGCCGGGACCATCACGGTGATGAACCTGCATGGCGAAGACGACGCTATCCAGGAGGCCAAAACCGAAAGCTCCAAGCGCAGCATTCCCATTTTTCCTGAGGTGCACCGGGCCCTCACGAACCAACGCGCACGGCTTGCCCAGGAAAAGCTGGCCGCGGGCCCTCTTTATGAAGACCGGGATTTGGTGTTTCCGAACCACATCGGCAGGCCTTCCTGCCCCAAGAACGTTCGCAGGCGGCACTACAAGCCGGCTTTGGAGCGCGCCGGGCTGCCCAGGGAGACCCACTTCCACGCCCTGCGGCACACCTTTGCCACGTCGCTCCTGCGCCGGGGCGTGGACGTGAAGAAGGTTTCTGCCTGGCTTGGACACGCCGACGCGGGGTTCACCTACAGAGTTTACCACCACTACATCCCGGAAAAGCTGGAACCCGGAGAGGCTGAACGGCTCAACGCCATCTTGTTCCCCTCCAGGGACAAGAAGGCCCGGTAGCCACCCCTACCGGGTCCAATAGGCAGGGTTTTCGGTTCGGTGACGAACCTGGGACGAATTCCCAGGTTTTGCCTATCGCCGCCTTCCACCGAAACCGCAAACCCTTGTCCCGCCTAGCTTTCCTGGTGGGCGATGGTGGATTTGAACCACCGACCCCTTGCTTGTAAGGCAAGTGCTCTCGCCACTGAGCTAATCGCCCGTGGTGACCCGTGGGGGATTCGAACCCCCGTTCCCGGCTTGAAAGACCGGTGTCTTAACCCCTTGACTAACGGGCCAACAACCGAGGTTGGACGCGGGAAATCTTCCCCGGCTCCAACCCCCGTCTTTAACTTTCAATGGTGGTGGGCCCACCCGGATTCGAACCAGGGACCAACCGGTTATGAGCCGGCAGCTCTACCGCTGAGCTATGGGCCCGCGCGGGCGAGACCGCAAGCGGTCCCGCGTTTTTGGCATAAAGAAAATGGCTCCTCGGGCAGGATTCGAACCTGCAACCTACCGGTTAACAGCCGGCCGCTCCACCGTTGAGCTACCGAGGAACGCGTTTTCACGCACTTTATTATAAGGCAAAACCAAACGGAGGTCAAGACTGAGGGGACACACCGCGCGTGGGCCACGCGGCCGGTCGGCGGGCCGCCGTCCTATTCGAGGTAGTCTTTGAGCTTTTTGCTCCGGCTGGGATGGCGGAGCTTGCGCAGGGCTTTCGCTTCAATCTGGCGGATGCGCTCCCGCGTCACGCCGAACTCCTGCCCGACCTCTTCCAGGGTGCGCGAGCGGCCGTCGTCCAGGCCGAACCGCAGGCGCAAGACCTTCTCTTCCCGGGGAGTGAGAGTATCGAGAACCTCTTCCAACTGCTCCTTCAGCAGGCGGTAGGAGGCCGCCTCGGCCGGCGCGGGGGCGTCTTCGTCCTCGATGAAGTCTCCCAGGTGGCTGTCCTCTTCTTCGCCGATGGGCGTCTCCAGTGAAACCGGCTCCTGGGCGATCTTCATGATCTCCCGCACCCGCTCTACCGGCACCTCCATTTCGTGCGCGATCTCCTCCACTGTGGGCTCCCGGCCCAGCTCCTGCAGGAGTTCGCGCGAAACGCGGATGAGCTTGTTGATGGTCTCGACCATGTGGACCGGGATGCGGATGGTGCGCGCCTGGTCGGCAATGGCCCGGGTGATCGCCTGGCGGATCCACCAGGTGGCGTAGGTGCTGAACTTGTACCCTTTGCGGTAATCGAACTTCTCTACCGCCTTGATAAGGCCGAGATTGCCCTCTTGGATCAAGTCCAGGAAAAGCATGCCCCGCCCCACGTAACGCTTGGCAATGCTCACCACAAGCCGCAGGTTGGCCTCGGCCAGCCGACGCTTGGCCTCCTCGTCGCCCTGCTCGATGCGCTTGGCCAGCTCGATCTCTTCCTCAGGTGTCAGCAGGGGGATACGGCCGATCTCCTTAAGATACATGCGCACCGGGTCGTCCAGGCTGATGCCTTCCGGCAGCGAGAGATCGCCTTCGAGGTCCTCCTGCGCCGCCTTTTCCAGCTCCTGGATTTCTTTTTCTTCAGGGAGTACCTCGATCCCCATTTGGGCGAGCTGGTCGTAAATCGCCTCGATCTGCTCCGGGGTCAGTTCGATCCCCTGCAAGGCATCCATGATTTGCTCGTAGGTGAGAGTGCCCTGCTTTTTGCCCAGTTCGATGAGGTTTTTAACTCCTTCCAGTTTTGCCTGGCCGTTATCTTTATTCAATGCTTCGTCCTTCATTGGGTTCCCCCCTTTCGCGGGCAGGTACCACAAGCTGCTGCAGACCGCGCTGCACCTCGACCAGCCGCTGGAGCAGCCGGCGGCTTTCCTCCCCGGTAGCGGACCGGAGCCGCTGCTGGAGGGTGTGCGCCTCTTCCCGCAACTGCGATCGCCGGATATTTCGGATGTTATCTTCTACAGAAGCAAAAACAGCCCTGTCTCGCACCGCTAACTCATACGCCAAGGCCGCGACCTCTTCGTCCCCACCGAGTTGCTCGATTAAGGCCACCACATCAGGGCTGCCTTCGTCGTGCTCTTCCAACCACTGCCTCAAGGCGGTGGCAAGTTTTCGGGCCCTCTCCTCGCGGAAGAAGTCCCAGCCTAGGGCTCCGACGATCTGCGCGCAGTACCGCCGATCTTCGAGCATCAGCGCCAGCAGTTCTTCTTCCGCACGCCGGCGCTGCGGCCTGGCGGGCAGCAGGCCGACAGTCTTATTATCCCTGCTTCTCCTCTTTTTATCCTGCTTTGGCAGTTTCTTAAGCTCGGCCCAAAGGGCCTCCTCGCCGAGGCCCAGCTCTTGCGCGAGGTAGCGCATATATTCCTGGCGCTCCAGCGGGCTCTCCAGCCGGGCAATATCGGGCAAAAGTTCTCGCGCCACCGCCGCCCGCTCCTCGGGATAGTCCAGGCGGTGCCCTTCCCTGGCCTGCTTCAACTTGTACATCAGCAGCGGTACCGCCTGCTCGCGCCAGAGCCTGGCCAGCGCTTCCGCCCCCTGCTCGCGTACGAGGCGGTCAGGGTCGTAGCCCTGGGGCAGTGGCGCCACCCAGACCCGCAGGCCGGCGTCGCGCAGGACGTCAAGCCCGCGCCACGTGGCGCTCTGGCCGGCCGTGTCGGCGTCGAAGCTGGTCACCACCCGCACCGCGCAGCTACGCACAAGCTCCGCCTGGTGGGGTGTGAGGGCGGTACCCAGCGTGCCCACCACATGAGTAAGGCCGTGGCAGTGGGCGCTCAAGACATCCATGTACCCTTCCACCAGCACGATTTCGCCGCGCCGCCGCGCCTCGGCCTGTGCCCAGTTGAGCCCGTAAAGCAGTTTGCCCTTCTGAAAGAGCGGCGTCTCCGGCGTGTTCAGGTACTTTGGCCGCTGTTCCTCGCCCAGCGCGCGCCCGCCGAACCCCACTACCCGCCCCCGGCGGTCGTAGATGGGGAACATCACCCGCCGGCGGAAGCGGTCGCGGCATTTGCCGTCCTCGCGCCGTATCACGAGGCCTGCCTGCACCAGCAACTCTTCGCTGAAACCCTTTTGCTTGAGTAAGGGCGCGACCACGTCCCGCTCCGGCGCCCAGCCCAGGCCGAACCGCTCCCATTCCACGGGGGCGAGCCCCCGCGCCTCAAGATACGCCCGCGCCTCTCGCCCCAGGCGGGGATGCTGCAGCAAGCGATGGTAGAGGGCCTGGGCCGCCTCGTTGGCCGCGTACAGCTCGCGGTGCGCCGCCCCCGCTTGTGCGACCGCCGGCGCCGCGAGAGATACCCCGGCGCGCGCCGCCAGCCGTTCCAGCGCTTCGCCGAAACTCAGTTGCTCCTGGCGCATGAGAAAACTGTAAACGTCACCGCCGGCGCCGCAGCCGAAACAATAAAAGACGGCCCTTTCCGGGCTAACCGTGAAAGAGGGCGTTTTCTCCTGGTGAAAGGGGCAAAGGCCTACGTAGTTCCTGCCCTGTCTTTTGAGAACAACATATTCGCCAATGATGTCAACTATGTCAAGGCGGGCCTTGACCTCTGCCGCTGCCTCTTTCCAGGACGAACGCCCCTGCACCCTCGCTCACCCAATCCATGAATTTTTTCTTTCGCCAAAGCTTGCCCAATTCCTTCCTTGTGGGTGAAAAATGCAAGGGTCTGTTTGCTATTATGGGCAGCGGCCTGGCAATTTATACCTGCCGCCTCTTGCAAGCTCCGGTGCCCGCCGGGCCATAATATACTCGGCCGGAACCGGCGGCAGCTACACCGCCGCCTCTTTCACGTCCCGGCCGGGAGGTTGGGTCTTTGAACGACGTACTGGCCGTAATTCTGCTGATCGTGATCGGCGGCAGCACCGCTTACGCGCTCTACCGCGGTGTGCTCGTCCCACTTTTTGCGCCACTTTTGCGCAACCGCGATTAGGCGGCCTGCGCATAAAACCCCTCGCCCTTGGGGATACTTTGACGCGGGAAGAGGTAATCCCTGCTCTCCTGGCGCGTACACGGTCAATACTCGCCTAGCCTGACCAGCGAAGAGAGAGTGACGCTTACCTCTTCCCTGTTTTTTTCGGTCGTGGCCTTCCTACGGCGGCGCCCGGTCAGTCCCGCAAGGGAAAGGGACCGGGCACGTAGAGAGCCATGTAACGGTTCACGGCGTAGGTGTCCGTCATGCCGGCGATGTAGTCCACCGCACGGCGCGCCGCGTCATCTTCCGCCGCGCCGGCGCGCGCCGGTATTTCCTCCGGATGCTCCACGTAGTAACGGTAGAGGCTTTTTACCAGTTCTCGCGCCTTACCCTCTTCCGCCTTGGCAAGAGAACCGATGTAGACCCGCTCGAAGAGGAAAGCACGCAGCGCATCGGTTGCCTGCTGCACCGCGGCGCTCATGCGGATGCCGCCGGCCGTGCCCTGGTCCACCACGTCGGAAACCATAGTGTTAATACGGCTGCGGTGGTCCCACCCCAGCACGGCCAAACAGTCCGCCGGCAGGTCTGTGGCGCGGAGCACGCCGCCCCGCAGGGCGTCGTCGATGTCGTGATTGATGTAGGCAATACGGTCGGCCAGCCGTACGATCTGCCCTTCCAGGGTCTGCGGCTCCTGCGGCCCGGTATGGCAGAGGATGCCGTCCCGTACCTCCCAGGTGAGGTTGAGATCCTCCAGCACTTCCACCACCCGGAGGCTCTGCTCGTGGTGGCGGAAACCGGGCGGGTAGACCGCATTCAATGCCTCTTCCCCCGCGTGCCCGAAGGGTGTGTGCCCCAGGTCGTGACCGAGGGCGATGGCCTCGGTCAGATCCTCGTTCAGGCGCAGGGCGCGGGCGATGGTGCGGGCAATCTGTGCCACTTCTAGCGTATGCGTCAGCCGGGTGCGGAAGTGATCGCCCTCGGGGGCGATGAACACCTGCGTCTTGTGTTTGAGCCGGCGGAACGCCTTGCAATGAACAATGCGGTCGCGGTCCCGCTGGAATTCCGTGCGGATGGGGCAGGGTGTTTCCGGCCTCTGCCGGCCGCGGCTGGCCGCGCTCAAAGAAGCGCCGGGTGCCAGCCACCCGGCCTCCCATTCCTCCTGCTGCTCGCGGATGCCCATGGCCTCACTCCGCCTTCTCCCGTTCCCGGCACTCACCTTCTCATTTCTTTGGGCAAACTCCCGTGCTAACTCGCCGCGGCAGGAAGCGGGCCGCCCCCGTCCAGAAGGCTGCCGTGCCGCCAGCGCAGCGCCGCCTGCGCCGCCGCCAGGCGGGCGATGGGGACGCGGAAGGGCGAACAGCTCACGTAGTCGAGCCCCAATTGGTGGCAGAACTCGATGGAGCTTGGCTCGCCGCCGTGCTCGCCGCAGATGCCCACCAATAGATCCGGCCGCGTTTTACGCCCCAGCTCCACCGCCAGGCGCATCAGCTTGCCCACACCCTCCCGGTCGAGTACGGCGAAGGGGTTGGCCGGCAGGATTTTTTCCTCGAGGTACTTGGGTAGGAACTTGCCCTCAGCATCGTCGCGGCTAAAGCCCAGCGTGGTCTGGGTGAGGTCGTTGGTGCCAAAGGAGAAGAAGTAAGCCTCACGCGCGATCTCGTCGGCGGTGGCACAGGCGCGCGGCACCTCGATCATCGTCCCCACGCTGTAGGCAAAGTCGACTCCCGTCTCCTTTTTTACCTCGGCGGCAAGCTCGTCCACCATCTGCCTGAGCCGCGCCAGTTCGTTCACGTGCATCACCAGGGGGATCTCCACCTCGGGGTGAACCTTAAGACCCTCGCGCACCAGCGCGGCCACGGCGCGGAAGATGGCCCGCACCTGCATGGCGTAGACCTCGGGGAAGGTGATGCCCAGGCGGCAGCCGCGGTGGCCGAGCATGGGGTTGAACTCGGCCAGAGCCCGCACCTGGCGCAAAAGCTTTTCCTTGGCCTCGATCTCCTCCCGAGGGGCGCCGCCCATTTTCAGGCGGGTAAGTTCCACCGCCAGCTCTTCCGCATTGGGGAGGAACTCATGCAGCGGCGGGTCCAGCAGGCGGATGGTTACCGGGTAGCCGGCCATCGCCCTGAAGATGCCCTCGAAGTCGCCCTGCTGCATGGGCAAGAGCGCGGCCAGGGCCCGGTCCCTCTCCTCCCCGGTCGCGGCGAGAATCATCTGCTGGACGTGGGGCAGGCGGTCCGGCGCCATGAACATGTGCTCCGTGCGGCAAAGCCCAATACCGGTCGCCCCGAAGGCACGCGCCCTGGCCGCGTCTTCCGGCGTGTCGGCGTTGGCCCGTACACCAAGCACCTTCACCTCGTCTGCCCAGGCGAGCAGGGTCTGGAATTCCTCGCCCAGCTCCGGCTCCACCAGGGGTACCTCGCCCAGGATGACCTGGCCGGTGGCGCCGTCGATGGAGATGAGGTCTCCTTCCTTGACCACCAGGTCACCGACGCGGAAAAGCCTCGCCTCGTAATCGATCTTGATCGCCTCGCAGCCGCAGACGCAGGGCTTGCCCATGCCCCGTGCCACCACCGCCGCGTGGCTCGTCATGCCGCCACGGCTGGTGAGCACCCCCTGTGCCGGGACGATGCCGTGAATGTCGTCGGGCGTGGTTTCGGTGCGCACGAGGATGACCTTCTCCCCTTCCTTGCCGCGGCGTTCCGCCTCGTCCGCCTCGAAGACCACCCGGCCCGAAGCCGCGCCCGGGGAGGCCGGCAGGCCGGTGGCGATGACTTCCAGCTTGGCCGTGGGGTCGATGCGGCGGTGGAGCAGTTGGTTGAGCTGGTCCGGATCGACCCGCAGGAGCGCTTCTTCCTTGCTGATCAGGCCCTCCCGCACCATCTCCACCGCAATGCGTACTGCAGCCCGGGCGGTGCGCTTACCGGTCCGGGTCTGCAGCATGTAGAGCCGGCCCTTTTCGATGGTGAACTCCACGTCCTGCATGTTACGGTAGTGGTGCTCCAGGCGCTCGCAGATCTCGCCGAACTGCCGGTAGATTTCGGGCAACTCGTGCTCAAGCTCCCGCAGGGGCTTCGGTGTGCGGATGCCGGCGACCACGTCCTCGCCCTGGGCGTTCATCAGGTACTCGCCGTAGAGCTCTCTTTCGCCGGTCGAAGGGTTGCGGGTAAAGGCCACACCCGTCCCGGAATCCGCCCCCATGTTGCCGAAGACCATCGTCTGGACGTTCACCGCCGTGCCGAGGTCGTCGGGGATCTTGTTCAGGCGGCGGTAGACGATGGCGCGGTGGTTGTTCCAGGAATTGAAAACCGCGCGCACGGCCAGCTCCAACTGCTCGCGCGGCTCCTGGGGAAAGTCGCGCCCGGCGTGGGCGCGGATGACCCGCTTGTAGGCCTCCAGGAGGCGGCGGAGCGCCGGCGGGCTCAGCTCGTGGTCGAAGCGCACCCCTTCCTCTCTTTTCAGGCGCTCGAGCTCCCGCTCAAAGATTTCGTGCTCCACCCCCAGCACCACGTTGCCGAACATCTGCAGGAAGCGGCGGTAGCAATCGAGGGCGAAGCGCTCGTCCCCCGCTGCCTTTGCCAGGCCCTCCACCGTAACGTCGTTCAGACCGAGGTTGAGGATGGTGTCCATCATCCCCGGCATGGAAACGGGCGCCCCGGAACGCACCGATAAGAGGAGCGGGTTGACCGGGTCGCCGAATTTTTTGCCCGTGGCCGCCTCCACCACGGCCAGCTTCTCCTCGACCTGGGCCATGAGCCCGGGCGGCAGCTCCTGACCGCGCCGCACGTACTCGCGGCAGGCCTCGGTGGTGATGATCAGCCCCGGCGGTACGGGCAGTCCGATCCGGGTCATTTCCGCGAGATCGGCGCCCTTGCCCCCGAGGAGATCGCGCATCCCGGCGTCTCCTTCTTGGAAAAGGTAAACGTACTTAACCGACATGCCTCTGCCCCCTACGATAGATTTCGATGATGCGGCTCGCCGTCTCCTCCACCGCGCGGTTGGTGACGTCGATCACCGTACAGCCGAGGCGCTCCATCAGGCCGTGCGCGTATTCTAGCTCCCGGTAAATGCGGTCGAGCTTGGCATAATCGGCATTAGCGCCCAGGCCCAGCGCCTTCAGCCGCTCCTGGCGGATCTGGTACAGCAACTGGGGGTCGATGGTCAGCCCGATGACCTTGTGCCGCGGCAGGCGCCAAAGCTCGTCCGCCGGCGCCACCTCCGGCACCAGGGGAATGTTGGCCGCCTTGAGCCGCTTGTGCGCGAGATACATACAGACCGGCGTTTTGGAAGTGCGGGAAACGCCGATAAGGACCACGTCGGCAAAAAGCAACCCCCGCGGGTCCTTGCCGTCGTCGTACCGCACGGCAAAATCGATGGCCTCCATCTTGCGGAAATAATCCTCGTCCAGCCGGCGGATGAGTCCGGGTTCCAGGCGGGGGCTGGCTTGGGTAATGCGGGACAGGGCCTCGAGCATGGGCCCGAGGATGTCCACCGTGGGGATGCCTCGCTCGCCGGCAAGGGCCACGAGCCGCCTTTTCAGGTGCTCCAGCACCAGGGTATAGGCGATGATACAGGGCCCCTGGGCCGCCTCGGCGATGATTTCCTCGATCTGGTATTCCTCCACCACATAGGACACGCGCCTGATCTCGACCCGCCCGGAGTTGAACTGACTGGCCGCCGCCCGGGCCACATACTCCGCCGTTTCGCCGAGGGAATCGGAGACCACGTAGATTACCGGTAGCTCGCCCAGGGCTATCCTCCCTCCCCGATCTCGACAAAAAGCCTGGCGACGTTGGTCTTGGTGAAGCGCCCGATCACCTGCAGGCGCAGCCCGCCACTGCCGTCCCGCAGGGGCCGTACCACGGGCAGGACGTCGACCTCGTGCTCCACCATTTTCTTGGCGGCCGCCAGGACGCTTTCTTCAGGCGTGGTGGTGACGATGTTGGGCATCCGGGTCATCAAGACGCTCACCGGCAGGCGATGAACGTCGGATTGGCCGAGGGTGGCACGCAATAGATCCTTGCGGGTGACGACTCCCTCGAGCAGTCCGCCGGGCTTCACCACGAAGAGCGTACCCACGTCTTCAAGAAACATGGTCACCGCGGCGTCGTAGACGCTGGTCTCCTCGGTGACTACCACCGGCACCGACTTGACGTCACCCACGCGGTACTCACGCAAGGTTTCCGCCACGACCGCCTGCAGGGACTTGCCGCTGTAGTAATAACCCACGCGCGGCCGCGCCTGCAGGATGCCGGCCATGGTCAAAATAGCCAAATCCGGGCGGAGCGCCGCCCGGGTGACCCGTAGGTGTCTGGCGATTTCCTCGCTGGTAATGGGGCCGGAGAGACGTACCAGTTCGACGATCTTTTCCTGGCGTTGGCTCAATTGCACGGCCCGTCACCACCTTGTCGGCCAAGACTTATCACCTTTATATACGCCGTCCGGGTGCCCGTCTCCTGCCGCCCGCCGACCCCGCGCGCGTGCGGGGGCGATCCCGGCCCTGCCCAATCCTTGATCCTGCCGCGCCGCGTGCTTTAGACTAGGGTGATTGGACCTGGGCAAGGTCGGCGATGCGGCCCACGCCAGTGACGATGCCCTGAAGCAGCGCCAGACGGTTGGCCCGCAGTGCCGGGTCTTCCGCCATCACCAGCACCCGATCGAAGAAGCTGGCCAGCGGTTGTTCCAGGCGGGCGA
This sequence comes from Clostridia bacterium, assembly GCA_014360105.1. GTDB lineage: Bacteria > Bacillota > DSM-521 > Neomoorellales > SLTJ01 > JACIYD01. The sequence goes on along the minus strand of JACIYD010000007.1, from coordinate 2,172 downwards.
GGGCGAGCAGTGCCGCCCGGTAATCGCCGGCGGCAAGCAACGCCGTCGCCTCTTCCGTGGCGGCCTGTAAGGCGCGATAGAGTTCTCCTTCCGCGGGCTCCCGGAATAGATCCGGCCGGACCGGGCCCGCGGTGTCGCCGCGCGCCAAGTTGCGCGCCCGGGTGTAGGTGGTAATTAAGGCTTTAAGGGCGGGATGGTCCAGCAGCCCCTGGAGGGCGCTTGCCCGCCGCGCCGCGTCGGCCGGGCAATCCCACCCGGCGGCAAGCACCGCATTGACCACATCATAGCGTATGCCGCGCTCTTCGAGGATATTCGCCAGTCGCTGGCGGCAGAACTCGCCCAGGCTCTCCTCCACCGCGGCGAAGGACAGCTTGGTCCGCCCGAAGGCCTGGTATTGACCGTAGGCCTGCAGCACCATCTCCGACCACGAGAGCGGTAGGTCCTTGTCTACCAGGAGCAGGCAAAGGCCGAAGGCCAGGCGGCGCAGGCCGTATGGATCCTGGGAGCCGGTGGGCGTGATCCCCACCGCCCAGTGGCCTACCAGGCTGTCGAGTTTGTCCGCCAAGCTGACCACCGTGCCTGCCACGCTCTGCGGCAGGGCGTCGCCGCTGAAGCGCGGCAGATAGTGTTCGCGGATGGCCCGCGCCACCGCTTCCGCCTCCCCGTGGCGGGCGGCGTAGTAGCTGCCCATGGTGCCCGCAAGCTCCGGGAACTCGTAAACCATGTTCGTTACCAGGTCGGCCTTGGCCAGGTAGGCGGCGCGGGCGGCCGCCTCCTCCTCGGCCGCTTCCAGACCGAGCTGCCCGGCCAGCCAGCGCGCCAGGTATTGCAGGCGGCAGGCCTTGTCGTACATCGAGCCCAGGTGCTCGTGAAAGATGACCGTGCGCAGGCGTTCCGCCTTGGCCACCAGCGGTTCCTTCAAGTCCTCCTGATAGAAGAAGGCGGCGTCGACCAGCCGCGCTGCCAGCACGCGCTCGTAGCCGGCGCGTACCTGCTCCAGACCGCGCCGGCCGCCGTCGCGCACCCCCACGAAGTAAGGGAGCAGCAGGCCCTCCGGACCCCTCACCGGGAAGAAACGCTGGTGTGCCGCCATTACCGTCGTGAGCACTTCTTCCGGCAGGGCGAGGTGCTCCGGTGCAAGCGCGCCCAGCACGGCCGTAGGATACTCCACCAGGTTGGTCACCTCGTTGAGCAACTCGGGTGTCAGCACCGCCTCGCCGCCGGCGCCGGCCGCCGCCGCCCGGACTTGTGTCGCCACCGCCTGCCGCCGCTCCTCCTGGTCGGCGAGGACGTAAGCCGAGGCCAGCGTGGGAAGGTAGGCACCGGCGTGCGGCAAATCCACCGGTTGGGGGTGAAGGAAGCGGTGCCCCCGGGAGGCGCGGCCGCTGGCCACGCCGGCCAGAGCAAAGGGAACCACCTCTTCCCCGTAGAGGGCCACAAGCCAGCGAATGGGCCGGAGGAAGCGCAGGCTTTGCTCGCCCCAGCGCATGTTCTTGGGAAAGTGCAGCGCGGCTAAAAGCTCTGGCAGCATGGCGGCGAGCACGGACAGAGCCGGCCGTCCCGCTTCGCGTTTTTGCGCGTAAACGTAGCCGTTGCGGGTAACCAGCTCTTCCACCGCCACGCCCTGGCCCCGGGCGAAGCCCAGCGCCGCCTTCGTAGGCCGGCCGGCCTCGTCAAAGGCGACCCTGGCCGCCGGCCCCCGGACCTCCTGCACCAGGTCCTCCTGGCGTTCGGCCAGGTCGATTACCAGGGCGGCGAGGCGGCGCGGCGCCGCGTAGCCGCGCACCTCGCGGTAGGCGAGGCGCTGCTCCGCCAGGCCGGCGGCCAGGGCGCGCACCAGTTCCGCCCGTGCCTGGTCCATGCTGGCCGCGGGCATTTCCTCCAGTCCGATCTCCAGCAGAAAATCCCGGCCCAACGCGCCTACCCCCTTGCTCCCGCGCCGGCCGCTTCGAGCGGCGAAAGACCCAGTTCCGCCCGCCGTTTTGGATCTTTGAGCAGGGGGTAACCCAGGCGGCGGCGCTGTTCCAGGTAGCTTTCGGCACAGAGGCGGGCAAGCTGCCGTACCCGGGCCATATATGCGGTGCGCTCTGTTACGCTGAGCGCACCCCGCGCGTCTAGTAGGTTAAAGGTGTGCGAGCACTTCAAGACGTAGTCATAGGCGGGCTGTACCAG
>JACIYD010000069.1 GCA_014360105.1 Clostridia bacterium | reverse complement strand
AGAGCGAGGGCGCAAGCCGACCGAAGGCCACGGATGGCCAATAGCTCCCGCGGCGCCATGGAGGGCGCGCACGAGCCGGGAGCCCGCCGGAGCTCGAAGCCTTAGTTCGGCCCGCGAGGCTCACGCCAACGAGGGAGCCAAAGACCGCAAGAGGCAAACTGGGGATAACCCAGGTAGGAGCTCTGCCCTATGCCTGCTCCTTAGGATCACCCCTGGCTCCCGGCGCCTGCCGATGGGCATCCCAACGAGCTGCAGAGCCCTGCCTCAAGCCCAGATCGAGCCCTAGTTTGGCCCGTGAGGCTCGCGCCAACGAAGGAGCAAAGAGTGCAACGAAGATAAAGGGGAGATAACTTAGGGGCACGGGTACCGCGGCGGGGTCTTGTCGCCTCGGCCGATCGGAGAACCGAAGGTGGAGTACAGCTCAGCAATAACCCTCGCCAGCCTTTTTCGGTAGGCGGCGGGGTTGCGGCAGGCAGCGTGCCAAGCACCGAGCCGTCGCGGAAAGTGCCGGCTAAAGACCCGCTCCAGATTGGCTACGGCGGTGGGGTAAAAGTTCAAGGGGTCAAAATGCACCTCGCGCGCACCGGCGGCCTTGGCTGCGCGCAGAAGGCTCCCCAGGTTCTCCGCCGTGTCGCCCAGGCCCGGAATCACCGGGGCGATGAAGGCCCAGGTTCTCACCCCGGCACGCGCCAGGGCGGCCATGGCGGCCAGCCGCCGGGAGGGAGGCGGTGCGCCGGGTTCCAGTAAGCGGGCCAATCCGTCGTCGGCCACGGTCAGGGTAAAACCTACGCGCACGTTGGGAAGGCGGGCCAACAGGTCCAGATCTCGCACTACCAGGTCGGACTTGGTAAGGATGCCGACCTCAAGCTCGCTTCTCGTGAGAAGCTCCAGGCAAGAACGGGTCAGGCCAAACCTTTTCTCCACCGGCTGGTACGCGTCTGTAACGCTGGCCAGCATCACCCGGCCGTGCTTGGGCCGCCTGAGTTCGGCGGCGAGACGCTCCGGGAAGTTGTTTTTCACCTGGACAAAAGACCCCCAGCGCTGCTCCACGTTCAAGAAGCGCCGCATAAAGCTCGCGTAGCAGTAAAGGCAACCGTGGGCGCAGCCGCTGTAGGGGTTGAGGCAATAGTCCATCCCCGGGATACCGGAGCGGTTGAGGGCGCTGCGGCATTGCTTGAACGAAACCGCCACCTGAGGGGCAACACCCACGGCTATCCCGGGGTGCGGCAGAAACGGTTCTCCTTCTGGGATTTGACCTGCCACCTTCATTTCCTTGCGCCTCCGCGACCATCATACCATGGTGTCTGCGCTCACACAAGGCTGCGGGCCCTGCCGATGCTAACCTTTGCTTGACCCGAAACCTTAGTTCGGTCTGCGGGGCTACTAATAGTCGGTTCAAGAAACAACCTTGCAGAATAGCAAGAGCTGGTACCAAGTGATTGTTTAGCGAAAATAGGGTACGGCGGTAACCAATAGGCCGTTCTATTGAATGTACGGAACTTGGGGAACGCTCTACGGTAATGGTGGCGAACCGGGCGTAAGATAAGCCGCGGCCGGCCAAAGAGATTTCGGTGTGATCGGATGGCCCTGGGCAGGATTGGCAGCGAATTGCTGTTGCCGGAGCCGGGGGTCGAGGTATAATAAACTTACCTTTATCAATAGGCCGGCGACGCAAGCGCGCCGTAAGGGGGCAAGTAAAACAACGCCGGTCTTGCGGGTGCTAGGGTTACCAGATGCCCGGGAAGGGGGCCGTTAATGAGGCGGTGTCGGGCCCGCCTCTGCGCGATGTTCTTTCTGGGTCCGCTGTTGCTGTTCTTCCTAATCCTGCCCCTGCTTTTCCTGCTGGTTTTCTTCAACCTGGCCACCATTTCTTTTGCCCGCCTGGGTCTTTCCCCGGAGGCGGCCCTCGCCTTCTTCCTTGCTTCGGCGGCGGGCAGCGTGATTAACATCCCCGTTTCGCGCGAAAGGGTGGTGGTGCCGCGCCGGGTAAACCTGCCTTTCTTTTTGTTCTACTATCCTCCGACGGTCGAGGAACGGGTCATCTGCGTAAACGTGGGCGGTGCGCTTTTGCCGGCCGCCCTTTCCTTGTACCTTCTGGCCACCGTCAGCCCGTTTTTGCCGGCGGTGCTGGCCACCGCAGCCGTGGCCCTGCTGGCGAAGGCGATGGCCCGGCCCGTACCGGGTGTCGGTATCGCCATGCCGGCCTTCATCCCGCCGCTGCTGGCGGCCGCCTGCGCGCTGCTTCTGGCCCGGGAGAGTCCGGCGCCGGTCGCCTACATCAGCGGTACCATGGGCACCCTGATCGGGGCCGACCTTTTGAACTACCGCATCATCAGGCGCCTCGGGGCGCAGGCGGTGAGCATCGGCGGCGCCGGGATCTTCGACGGCATTTTTCTGGTGGGCATCGTTGCCGCCTTTTTAAGTTAGGTAGAGATGGTATAATACTTTTGTCAGCGCTGCCCCGGGACGAGCCTTTAAGGGCGCCCGGTTCCCCGGGACGGCCAGAGGTTGGACGACTGGCGGCCTGGCGACGGTTGGGAGCGGAGAACGGTGGCCGAAAAGCGCGCCGGGCGACACGCGCCCGGGAAAAACCCGCGTCTTACCGGGGTCGCGGAGGCATTGGCACAGGCGAAAGAGTACCGCCGTGCCGGGGACCTGCCGCAGGCGGAGGCCGTCTTACAGGAAGCCCTCGCCCGGTATCCCGACGATTGCCTGCTTCAGGGACAGCTTGCCTGGGCAAAGCTGGCCGAAGGAGACCTGCTCGCCGCGGCACATCTTGCCCGGGCGGTACTGGGACGGCGGCCAAAGGACGCCTCGGCCCTCGCCGTTCTCGCCGAGGTGTTCCGCCGGCAACGCCGCTACGCCGAGGCCGAGGACTGCCTGCGGGTCGCCCTGGCGGCCGGAGGCGATACTTTTGCCGCAAACCGCTTGGCCGCCCTCTACCAGGAAATGGGAAATCTGGGGGCAGCAGCGGAAACGTTGCAAGAAGCCCTCATGCGCCGGCCAGAGGATGCGCAACTCCGTGCCCGGCTCGCAGGGATCTATGCTGCCGAGGGCGACATACGGCGTGCTCAAGCGCTTTACGAGGAAGCCCTTGAGCTTGCCCCCCATAATGAGTTCATCTACCACGAGTACCTGAAGTTCCTCACGCGAAATGCTACCGGCGAGGAGGCGCTGCAGGAGCTGGGCAAGCTTTTGCGCCTGCCGGCACGTGCAAGCAACCCGCATCTCTGGTTCCTCCGGGGACGGCTGCTTTACGCGGAAGGCCGCTACGCCGAAGCCCACGCCTCCTTCACCCAAGCACTATCACTCCGCCCGGACAACCGACTGGCCCACAAGTTCCTCGGCTACTGCGCGGCGCGCCTGGGGGATTACGACGAGGCGATCGCTTACTTGGAAAAGGCACTGGCGGCCGAGCCCGGGGACCGGCATGTGGGGCAGACGCTGCATGCTTGTTACCGGCGAGCAGGCCGGCTCGAAGAAGGCATCCGGTTCTTCACCGACCTGGCCAAGCGGTATCCGGAGTGCCGCCATTTTTGGGACAACGTGCGGCGCCTCCGTCGGCTGCTGGAAGGAAAGTAGGGCGGCCCAGTGGGTACGTTGCCTTGAAAGAAAGGGTGGTGGGGGAGATCACGAGCGGCGAGCCCCGCCTGGGGGACCTCATCGAAGTGCCGCCGGTGCGTACGGTGGTCCAAGTGGCCGATCTGGCCGACCCGGTACGGCGGCGCGAGCTGGTAGCGGATTTCGTCCTTACGCAAGACGCGGCCAGAGCGCTGGCGGTGGTATTGGAGGCCGTGGCCCGGGGACGCGGCCAGGGCTTCTTCCTTCAGGGAAACTACGGGTCCGGCAAGTCGCACCTTCTTACCGTGCTGAGCCTTGCCTTGAGTGAGCCCGGCGCCTTGAGGTCACTGTTGGCGAAGGACGAAGAAGGACGCCTGGCCGGGCCGGCCCAAAACTTGGTTCAGGGCAAGTACCTGGTAGTCAACGTTTCGCTGGTGGAGCACGCGGCGGCCGAGCCGCTGGAACAGATCGTGCTGCGCGCCCTCGTCCGCGCCTGGGAAGAGGGGCCGGGCGGCGGCCTGCCCCTGCCCCTGGGCCGGGCGGAGCGAGAGCGCTTGGTCGCACTGCTTGCTCCCTATCAACGCGAGATTGGGGATTACCTCGCCGCACGCGGCCTAGCCGGCGAAGAGGAGCTTTGGGCCGCGCCGGCGGAGCTTGAACGCCTGCTGCGCCACCTGGGCCTCCCGCTGCTGATGCGGCTCGAGCGCCGGGCGGTCATGACCGAGCTAAAGCGCGAAATGGAGCGCGTGGGCCTGCGCGGCGTAGTTTTTCTCCTTGACGAATTGTCGGAGTTCCTCCGCTCCAAGCCGGACGGCCGTTCCTTTAACGAAGACGTGCGTTTCCTGCAGTTTCTAGGCGAAGAAGCAGGGCGGCTTCCCGCCTGGATTGTCGCTACCCTGCAGGAAAGTATTGAGGGCACGGGGGAGATTCCTCCGGGCACTTACAACAAAATTAAGGACCGCTACCCGGTGCGCCTGCACCTGACCGGTGAGCACCTGAAACAGTTGGTCAGCCGGCGCCTTATCAGACAAAAACCCGGGGTCGAAGCGAAGCTGGCCACCCTCCTGCAGGAACTGCGCCGGGCCTTCGGTCCGCTGCCCTGGCCGGGCGAGGAATGGCAATCGCTTTACCCGGTTCATCCGGCGACGATCCGGTTTCTTACCGAACTGCGGCCCCTTTTCTCGCAACACCGCGGCGTGGTCGACTTCGTCCACTACCGCCTCCGGGGCGACGCCGCGCGCAAGATTCCTTCCCTGCTCGAGGCGCCCTGGGATACTTTCCTCACCCCGGACCTGATCTTCGACCATTTCCGGGACCGTCTGCGGGAGACTCTCGAAACCAACCCTTATGTCGACCTGGTCTATGCCTACTACGAGCGGGAGGGGGAGCAGCTCTTCCCGGATGCGGAAGAGCGCGCCGTTGCCCTGCGCCTGGTGAAACTGCTCATCTTGGCCGCGGCTGCCCCCAACCCGCTGCGGCTGAGTGTGCGGGAGCTCACCCACTGCCTGGTGCACCGCTATAGCCGGCTTGAGCCGTCCGCCAATTACGAATTCATTGCGCGGCTGCTGCAGCAGTTGGCGCAGCGGGCCGCCTACATCGCCGCCGAGCCCGGGACGGAGCCCCTGGCCGACATCTACCGGATCGACCTCGAGGCGGACGTTCACGGCCTGGTATGGCGCCAGATCGAACACGAGACAGCGCGCCTTTTTCCGGAGGACCGGCGCCTGGTTACCGCCTTCCTCCCTTGGCTGGAGCGGCCGTACCTGCCCCTGGCCTCACTGGCGGAGAAGACCTGGAGCCGGCAGCGGGTGAACTGGCAGGGCACTACGCGCGAAGTACTGCTCTGGTTCGGGCCGCTGCCCGCAGTAGAGGAGGAAGAGCTGGCGGGTTTGGCCGGCGAATTGGAAAAGAGCGAGGCCGACCTCGTCTTTTTTCTCGACTATCCGCTGGAACCCGCCTCCGGCCGGCGCTGTTGGGAGGAGCAGGTGGTGCCTCATCTTGCGGCCCGCGGGCTGGAGCGTGCGGCTTTATTTTGGCAACCGGAGCCTCTCGCCGAGCGCGCTTGGTTGGCTGAGACTCTGGGTTGCTTGCTTTTACGGGAGCAATACGCCGAGGACGAAACGGCCAGGGGCCGGAAAATTAACGCCTACCTGGAAGGACTGCTCGCCGAGCGGCGGCCGCGGGTAGAGCAACTATTCCAGCAGGCGTACTACGCCGGTCGCATCCTCGACTCACGCGGTGAAACCGTATTGCAGCCCAGCCAATTGGGCTTTCCGCCCTTCACCGAGGTACTGGCGCGTGCTGCTGCACCCATTTTGCAGGCGCGCTTTCCCCGCCATATAGAGATTGCGCCGCAGACAGAGGCCATCACCACCTGGGCACAGCAGCGGGTGTTAACCGAGTTTCTTCTGCCCGGTGAGGGCAAACGCCATCCCGATCCGGATCTGCGCTTGGTGCTGGACGCAGTGCTTGTCCCGCTGAAGATTGCGCGCCGCAGCGATAAGGAATACCGCCTGGTGGTGGACGAGCGCCATAGTCCGGTGGTCCGCGAGTTGTTGGAGACGGTGGGCCGCGGCGAACACGATCTCAAAGCCCTCTATTGGCGGCTCCGTAAGGGACCGTTTGGCCTTACCTATACCGGCTTTCGCCTGCTGGTACTCGCTTTGGCCGCCGCCGGCGTGGTGCGTCTCGGCGTGGGCGGGCGCTACCTTACGCCGGCGCAACTTAGCATCGGGCAATTCGCCCGGCTGGAAACGATCGTCCCGGGAGAACTGCTGGGCGCAGCGGAGCAGGAACTGCTTGCGGGCATCACCTGGCTCCCCGCAACTTTGCGGCGGCCGCCGCTAACCTACGAAAAACAGGAGCGGCTCTGGCAACATCTGGTCGCCAGCAAACAACAGGCAGCGCTGGAAGGCGAGGAGCTGCGGCGCAGGCTGCAGGCTTTCCCCGATTTGCCGCAGCAAGCGGCTCTCTTACAGCAGATAGAGCGGTATCTGGCCTTGTTCGCTCCGCTGGAAGGCGACGCCGGGCCGCAGGCAGGGCTGGAGACCTTCCTTAAGACCTATCGCGCGCATCCGGCCTGGGAGGAAGACCAGGAACGCTATGCCCGCCTTAAGGCTTTTTGTACCGGCGGTAAGCTTGAGGAACTGGCCTTCCGCCTGCGTTACCTGGCGCGGCCCGAACTCCTCTTGGCGCCGCCGTATGAGGACCTGGCCCAGCAGAAAGAGGAACTACGGGCGGCGCTGGCCGGCGAGCGGATGGTCTTCGACCCGCTTGCCTGGCAGGAGCAAGAAAAGGCCTGGCTTGCCTTCCAGAGCGCGTACGGCGAGGCATATCGCAGGGAGCACGCAGCCGAGCGGGGCGCGGCGCGCTACCGCGCCTACCGCGAGTTGGCGGAAAGCCCCCTTTTGCGCGCGCTGGCGGCTCTTTTCGAGGTGCAGGTGCTGCACGTTTCCCCCGATTTCCTCCAGGTGCGCGAGGTCATGCAAACGGCGTTGCGCTCCTCTTGCGCCGAAGAGCCGGCTTTGGAGAGGGAGCCCGTGTGCCGCTGCGGCTTCCGGCTGGGGCAAAAGCTGGAGTTGCCGCCCGTTGGCGCCATCGAGGCGCTGGCGCGCCGGAGCCTGGTCGCTTATCTCACGGCGGTACAGGAGCGCCGCGACCGGATTGAAGCTTATGCGCGTGAGGCCGCAAGTATCGGCCGGCAGCGCCTGGCCGTGACCCTGGAGCAGATTCTCGCCATGTCGGCGGCCGACCCAGATCCCGCCCGCCTCGTGGCGCTCTTGGACGAGGAAACGGTGCGTGCCCTGCGTGAGGCCCTGGCAGGAAAGATCCTGGTAGTGCGGCGCTCTTTGGCCGAGCTGACACGCCGCCTGGCAGGGCGTACGCTCAGTCTCGAGGACCTCCGCCGCCTTTTTGAGGATTGGCTTGCCGCGGGCGAGCTTGCACAGA
>JACIYD010000068.1 GCA_014360105.1 Clostridia bacterium | reverse complement strand
GCCACATCGGGATGAAAGTCCAGGTGGTTCTGGCTGAGGTTGGTAAAAACGCCTACATCGAAAGAACAGCCCCGCACCCTTTCCAGGACGAGCCCGTGGGAAGAGACCTCCATCACACAGGCGGCAAGCCCCCGTTCGCGCATCGCCGCCAGCAATGCCTGGAGGTCGCTTGCCTCCGGCGTGGTGCGGGCGGCTTCCACCCAGGTGTCGCCCAGCCGGTTTCCCACCGTCCCCACCAGACCCGTGGCCATACCCGCCGCCTCCAGTACATGCGCGATGAGGTGGGTGGTCGTGGTCTTGCCGTTGGTACCCGTAACACCAAAAAGGCGCAAGCAACGCGCCGGGTAATCATAAAAGGCCGCAGCCAGGTCGCCCAGGGCCTGACGGCAGTCGGGGACTTCGAGCCAGGCCAGTCCGGGCGGCACCGCCTCCCGCCTTTCTACCACCGCCGCAGCCGCGCCGCGGCGGACGGCATCTTCGAGAAAAAGGTGGCCGTCCGTCCGGTAGCCCGGGATGGCGACGAAAAGACCGCCCGGCCGGACCTCCCTGGAGTCGTAGTAGATGCCGTTCACCGGCACTTCCAGGTTGCCGCCGCTCGCCCGCGGCACAACGGCCGCCGCGATCTGTGCCAGCGTCTTCATCGTCCCCTGTCCTCCGTTCTCGGCAAAAAGGTTCTCTTTTCCTCCAAAGTATCGACTATTCCTCTCGATTTTAACCCAACCCGTCAACAAGCAGCAAGGCCTGCTCTCACTGGGTCACCCCCGTTGAGCCTCTTGCGGTCTTTGGCTCCCTCGTTGGCGCAAGCCTCGCGGACAAAAGAGGAGATTAGCCGGCTGCTCCCGGTGGCCCCGTGCGTATGCCTGTCTGCAAGGCCACGACCGGCCGCCACGGATCGCCTACGGCGCCAAGGTGGGCTGAGCGGGCACCTCCTTGAAGATGGCCCTGACCACCTGGCCCCGCGCCACCTCGGTAAAGGGTACGGGATGCTGCTCCACCACTTCCCCGCTGCCTTCCGCTTCCAGCACCAAGCCGAGCGCGCTCAGGCGGTTAAGCGCCTGGCTATGACTCAAACCGGTGAGATCGGGCACCAGCGTGCTGCCGGCCGCCGGGGCCTCGAGCAACACGCGGCTCCCCTGCGGTAGAGACGCTCCCGCCCTGGGCGTTTGTTCCCGTACCTGCACTCCGCCTCCGGCAATTTGCGGCTCGAGTCCCGCCGCCCGTACCACGGCCGCCGCTTCGCCCACCGGCAGCGCGAGCACCTGTGGCACCGTTACCGGCTGCGGCTCGCCCGGCTCCGGCACCTTTTCCGCCGGCGGCACTCCCAGATAGCGCAACACCGCCTCCACCAGGCTCCGAAAGATCGGCGCGGCCACCGTGCCACCGAAGTAAGGGTAACCCTTGGGCTCGTCAACGATGACCAGGGCCACCACCCGCGGGTCGTTCACCGGCGCATACCCGACGAAGGAGGCAACGTGCTTGTCGGGCTGGTAGCCCCCCGGCCCCGGCTTCTGGGCGGTACCGGTCTTCCCTGCGACGCGGTAGCCAGGAAGGTAGGCGTTGCGGCCCGTACCGTCCTTGACCACCTGTTCCAGCAAGAGGCCCAGACGTGCGGCGGTTCCGGCGGCAATGACCTGGCGCGGCGGCCCGGGGTCATAACGCCGGACGAGCCCGCCTTTTTGATCGCGGACCTCAAGCAACAGGTGTGGCCGGACAAGCAACCCGCCGTTGGCCACCGCGCCCACCGCGGTCACCAGTTGAATAGGCGTAACGGCGATGGACTGGCCGATGGCAATGCTGCCCACATAGATATCCTTCAACTTTTCCCTGGGAATGAGCTGGCCTACCGCTTCGCCACCCGTGTCGATGCCGGTCTTGGCGCCGAAGCCGAAGGCATAGATGTAATCGTAAAAGCGGCCGGGCTTTTTTTCTTCGAGACGCAGGCCCAGGCTAACGAATACCGGGTTACAGGAGTTCTTTACCCCTTCGACGAAGGTCTGGCTGCCGTGACCCCGGGGGAAGCGCCAGCATTTGATGTTCTGCGCACCCACCTTGATGAAGCCGGGATCGTAAAACCTTTCCTCCTCGCGCACCAGGCCTTCCTCCAGGGCGGCCGCCGCGGTAATCACCTTAAAGGTGGAGCCCGGCTCGTAGGTGTCGCTAACGTTGGGATTGCGCCAACTGCTCTGGGGATAAGCGCCGTAGCGGTTGGGGTCAAAGGAAGGACGGCTGGCCATCGCCAGAATCTCGCCGTTGCGGGGGTCCATGACGATAATCGCCGCCTTGGCCGGTGCGGTGGGGCTTTGCATCAGCGCGTCCAGCTCGCGCTCCGCCAGGTATTGGATGGTGCTGTCCAGGCTTAAAACCAGGCTGTAACCGTCGCGGGGCGGCGTATAGGTGTGGGCCGCCTGGGGGATTTCCCGGCCCACGGCGTCGGCTTCGACCCGCAGGGCACCGTCCTGGCCGTGCAATTCCCCGTCATAGTAATGCTCGATGCCTTCCAATCCCTGATTGTCAATACCGGCAAAGCCGAGGACGTTGGCCGCTAAGGGACCGTTGGGGTAATACCGCTGGTTTTCCTCGATGATTTCGATGCCTGGCAGCCTCAATTTGGCAATCTCTTCGGCCTGGGCGAATTCAACTTTGCGGCGTACGTAATAATATAGAGCATTCTTGGTGATACGCCCGTAGACCTCTTCCTCGGGCATCTGGAGAATGGCGGCCAGCTTGGCGGCTATCTCCTTTTCTTTCCCCGAGAGCCTGACCTCCGGTGGAAAGGCGACGACGGACGGCGCGCTCACGCTTACGGCAAGCTCCCGCAGTTGGCGATCGTAGATTTTTCCCCTCTTGGCCGGAATGACGACGTCCCGCAGGCGCTCTTCCAGGGCCTGGGCCTCTAGCCGGTGACCGCACACCAGTTGGAGCCAGCCAAGCCGGCCGGTGAGCAGCAGGAGGCAGGTGGAGAAAAGAAAAAAGAGGGCAACCATGCGGCGCCGGACCAGCAGATTCGTAGCCATTGCTCTCGCCTTCAGCTTGCGTCTCCGGTTATGTCACCCTCAAGACCGGGCCACGGCTGCGCCGCGTGCGCCCGGCCCACCGTTCCCAGCCACCGGGCAAAAGCACGGGCCAGCACCTGCCACCGCGCGGCCGGTGGCTCACCCTCCGCCAGCGCCGGCGCGGGCCGACCCTGCACGGCAAGCGCTGCTTGGGCTACGGCGCCAGGAGGGAGGCGCAGAACGTGCGCCGCATCCGGGGCCACCATACCCAGCCGTTGCTCGGCCAGTTGTGCTACCCGGGCGGGGCCCTTCAAGGCGGCCACTTCCAGCGCGAGCCTTTCGTTGTCCCGCTCCAGCCTCTCCACCTCTTGCCGTACCTGGGCCAGGCGGTAGCCCACGAGGTTGACCCGCACCGTCTGGGTTACCACTGCCACCCCGGCAAGAAAGAGCAGGCCGACCAGTGTCAGCGCAAAGACCTTTTCCTTTGGCTGCCAACCAGGCTGCAGTCGCCTTTGCGGCTCCAGCCAAACCGGTGGGGCAGGCTCTGCCTTTCTGGCTGGTACTACTAGCAACTTATTCATTCCCCCGCTTCTCTAGAACCGGATTTCTCGGCCACCCGGAGGCGGGCGCTTCGTGCCCGCGGGTTGCGTGCGACTTCGGCCGGCCGGGGCCTGAGCGGCCGCCTAGTAATCACCCGCAACTCGGCGGCAGCACCGCAAACACAGACCGGAAGCTTCGGCGGGCAGGTACAGCCGCCGCTCTTGGCGCGGAAAAACTCCTTGACGATTCTGTCTTCCAGCGAATGAAAGGAGATCACCGCCAGCCGGCCGCCGCCGGCGAGCACGGCCGCCGCCTGCTCCAGGCCGGCGCGCAGGTCGTCGAGCTCCTGGTTGACCGCAATACGCAACGCCTGAAAGGTACGCCGCGCCGGGTGAGGCCCGCGGCGCCGCGCCGCAGCGGGAATGGCCTCCTTGACAAGGCTGGCCAACTCGGCGGTGCTTTGAATAGGACGTCGCCTCCGCGCGGCGACGATCACCCGGGCGATGCGGCGCGCCCAGCGCTCCTCGCCGTAGGAGACAAGCAGCCTGGCCAGCTCTTTTTCTGGCAGCCGGTTGACCAGGTCGGCCGCCGTGGTCTCCTGCGTGGGATCCATCCGCATGTCCAGCGGTGCGTCCTGCCGGTAGCTGAAGCCGCGCGCGGGCACGTCCACCTGGAACCCGGAAAGGCCCAGGTCAAAAAGCACACCGTCCACCGCCTCGACGCCCGCCCGCCGTACTACCTCCCCCAGGCGAACAAAGTTCTCCCGAACCAGTACCACCCGCGCCCGCGCTCCCTGAAGGCGCGCTTCGGCCGCGGCCAGGGCGCTGGCGTCCCGGTCCAATCCGATCAGTAGGCCCTCAGGGCCCAGGAGCTGCAAGATGGCATGGCTGTGGCCGCCGCCGCCGACGGTGGCATCGACATAAGTACCGTCAGGCCGCACCTTTAACGCCGCCAACACCTCGGCCACCAACACCGGTGTATGTTCCACCGCCGCTTGCGGCATCAAAAAGCCTCCAATTTCTCCGCAAGCGCCTCGAAATCGCCCTGGGCCTTGCGGCTGTATTCTTGCCAGCGCTGCGTATTCCAGATTTCCACCCGCGTAGAAATACCCAAGATGGTCGCTTCCCTTTCCAACAGGGCGTATTCCCGCAAAGCCGGGGGAATCAACACCCTCCCCTGGCGGTCGAACTCGCACTCGGCCGCCCCGGCAAAGAAGAGGCGGACAAAAGCCCGGGCCTCGGCACGCACCAGGGGGAGCGCCTTCAGTTTCTCCTCCAGGAGGCGCCACTCCTCGAGCGGGTAGGCAAAAAGGCAATGGTCCAGACCCCTGGTAAGGACGAAGCGCGCGCCCAGTCCTTCTCGCAGCCGGGCGGGAATGATCAGTCGCCCCTTCTCGTCCAGATTGTGTTGAAACTCCCCGAGGAACATCCTGGCCCCCATTTTCACCACTTTATTCCACTTTGTACCACTCTATATTCAACGCGCGCCCCAGAATTCCTGCCGCCCTGACGCCATTTAAAAGAAAAAATGCGCCGCAAGGCGCAACAAGCAATGATGCCAACGCGAGGCGGAAAGTCTTGCGCCGGGAGCCAAAGATCGCCCGAAGAAAGCGAGGAGAGGCCAGGCAAGGATAAGCCGGACAGGCAATGTTCTTCTCAGCCGTCCGGATCTGCGAGCAGTTCTGCCGCCGTGGCGGCGGTGAGAGCGTAGATGTGACGCGCTAAATCGGGTTCGAGCACGCCCGTACCGCAACTGGGGGTAAGGAAGGAACGCGCACGGACCAAGCCCGGAGGCAGGCCTCGCCCCGCCAATTCTTCCAGTGCCGCCTGCCAGCGGTGCGCGAGCATTACCGGCGTTTCCTCCCAGGCTGCCGGTGAGGTCGGTACCAGGCCCCAAGCGAGCAGGCCGCCCCGGTCAAGGAACTCTTTAAGCTCCCGCGCGTAGGGGAGCAGGCTGGGAAAGTAGGCGTAGGCATCGAAACTCAGGATCTCGAAACCGGCGGCAAGGAGCAGCGACCAGTCGACCGCGGCACAGGCGTGGGCGCCGGCAACACCGCCCGCCTGCTTGATGGCCTGCGCCATCTCTTTGAGGTCGGCGATGATTGCCTCCCGCTCCAGACCGATGTAGGTCGAGGTGCCCCAGGCGCCGACCACGGGGTCGTCAACAAAGACCACTACCGGTAGACCTGCTTCACTGAGGGCTTCCACTTGCCACACTGCGGCCTGGACGAGGCATTTGACCAGCAGCTCGCGCAACTGCGGCTCATAATAGGCCGGCCGGCCCTCCGGGTCGAAAAGGTTCAGTCCCACGGATAGCGGCCCCGCGATTTGTCCCTTCACCCATCGGGCGCGGGGAAAACGGCCCAAGCGTAAGGCATCCAAAAAAGCGTAAAGGCCGGAAGCGGCCTCAGGGATCGGTGCAAAGCGCCGTCTGGCTTCCTCCTCCCCCTCCGCGGCCGCCAGGTAGAGAGAGAAAAACGCGGTCAGATCTTCTACCCAGGAGGCCGCCTCCTGGGCAAAGAACCACTTTCCTTGCGCTTCCCGCAGGATCCCATCCTGAACTAGCGGTGTAAGATACTGGTGGGTAAAATACTCCATCCGGCCCCGTTTCGGCAACTGCGGCCAGTGAGGTAACAACGGCAGGTAGGTGGCAATCAGCTCCAGGGCCGGTGCGGGATCGGTGAAAGGCATACTCCCGATACCGCTGGCAGGCAGTCTTGTGAAAAGTTCGGGCAAGACCCTCACCCCTCTATGCGTTGCTTCTCTTTCGTCTTTTTCGCTCTCAGTGCAGCCCGTCCTCCCAGTCCGGGAATTCATCCACCGGTTCCGGTAAATTCCTCCACCCCGTCTTTCCTTCATCCGGACCGGAGGCGACTCTGCGGCTTCATGCAGGATCCCCTACCCGGGACGGAAGGTTTCACGAGACAAGCGGTTCATCGATGACCGCCAGTACTTCGGCGGCAACGAACAATTGGTTACGCCTTCGCTGTCCTGCTCTTTGCAGGATGCCTTCCTTTTCCAGCAGCTTAACATGGTTATTGGCCGTCTGGTATGTCACGCCGAGGTGGCGCGCCACTTGGGAGACGTTCAGCAGAGGGCGCTCGAAGAGAAAATCGACGACCCTGAGTGCCGTTGCCGGCAGACGAAGTCGTTCCAGCCGCTCGCGATAATCCTTCTGAAGGTCCTGTAACTTCCTGGCCCGCTGGACGGCGTCACGCGCCTGAGTCTCAATCCCTTTAAGGAAGAACACAAACCAGCGCTCCCAGTCACCGCGGGTGCTGACGGCCTGGAGACAATCGTAGTAGACCTCCCGGTTAGCCTCGAAGTAGGCGCTGACATAGAGCAACGGCTGCGGCAATACGCCCCAGGCACACAGCAGAAGCACGATAAGCATCCTGCCCAGTCGGCCGTTGCCGTCCAAGAATGGGTGAATGGCCTCGAACTGGTAATGAGCCATGGCCGCGCGGATCAGAGGAGGTAAAGAGGTTTCTTCGTGCAAGAACCTCTCAAAGCTATCCAGGGCGGCGGGTAACTCCGAAACAGGCGGAGGAACAAAAACGGCTTCCTGAACAGTACAACCTGGAGGCCCGATCCAATTCTGGGTCCGCCGGAATTCGCCCGGTGCCCGGCTGCCGCCTCGCACTCCTTTCATCAGAACCGCATGAAGCTCGCGGATCAGGCGAAGACTAACAGGGAGTTCTTCAAGGCGGCTTAAGCCGTATTCCAGGGCCCGGACGTAGTTGATAACTTCCCTAACATCATCGGCATCCACGTTCTCCCACAGTCGCATCTGAACCGCTTCGTAGGCATAAACGTCCGCAAGGGACGCACGGGTACCCTCTATTCGCGAGGAGAGGACGGCTTCCCGGCGAAGAAACGGCCGGATCAAAAGGTGGGGGTTTGGCAACATCCGGCCCAGCCCGGCCAACTCTCCCACGGCGGGGTCTGCCTCCGAGAGGGCCGCAATCAATTCTGTCGTCCAGGTTATGGTGGGGGGTAGTGGCTTGGGGACGAAAGCCCAGTAACCCCCGGGAACAA
>JACIYD010000067.1 GCA_014360105.1 Clostridia bacterium | reverse complement strand
CAAGGCGGATGGTGTAGGGGAAATCCTCTTCCGCGGGAAGCATCCGTTCCAGCGCGCGTTCCGCCAGGGCGCCATGCCCGATTTCCCGCCGGCTCGGCGCCCGGATGGGGCGTGCCTCACCTGTACTGTAAGGGGGCATATTGTAGTGGTGCATGAAGCGCTTTGATTCCTCTACCCCCAGCCCGTCGAGGATCTGTTCGTCCCCTACGGCGCCCAGCGTGGCTACGGTGAGCACCTGCGTTTCCCCGCGGGTGAAGAGGGCCGACCCATGGGTACGGGGGAGGACGGCCACCTCACAGGCTATCGGGCGGATTTCGTCCAGGGCTCGCCCGTCAAGGCGTATCCCGCGGCGCAGCACCATCTCCCGCAGCAGCTCCTTTTCCGTCCTCTCCAGGTAAGCCTTCACCTGCTTCGTGAGTTTCTCATCTGGTTCGACGCCAGACAGCTCCACGAATTTCTGCCAGGCAGCTTCCTTCGCCTCTTCCAGCCGGCTTTCACGTGCTTTCTTGTTCAGCTTCTCTTTAAGACAACCTTCCATCGCCGGCGCGAGGATGGCGCGCGCCACCGGAGCAAAAGCCTCTTCCCACTCGACGGCCAGATCCTCGACAACGACTTCTTGTTTCTCTCTTGCCAGACCAAGGGCCAGGGCTTCGGCGCGAAGCGCTTCGATGAAATCGACGATTTCTTTGATCTTGGCGTGCCCAAGAGCAATGGCCTCAAGCACGGTCTCTTCCGGTACTTCTTCTGCTTCTGCCTCCACCATCATCACGGCTTCCCGCGTTCCCGCAACCACCAGGTGCAACCGGCTGCGCTCTTGCTCGGCAAGCGTCGGGTTGATCTTTAATTCCCCGTCGACCAAACCCACCAGCACGGCGCCGATCGGGCCGGCAAAGGGAATCTCGCTCAGGGTCAGGGCAGCCGCCGCGCCGTTAATGGCGAGGACATCCGGGGGGTTGTCCTGATCGACAGACAGAATCGTCGCCACCACGTGAACGTCGTTACGGTAATCTTTGGGAAACAGCGGCCGGATGGGCCGGTCGATCAGGCGGGCGGAAAGAATGGCCTTTTCGCTGGGGCGCCCTTCACGCTTGATGAAACCGCCCGGAATACGTCCTACGGCGTAATGCCTCTCTTCGTAGTCCACCGTCAGGGGAAAGAAATCAATTCCCTCTCGCGGTTGGGTCGACGCCGTGGCGGTGACAAGAACCACCGTGTCCCCGTATCTTGCCAGGACGGCGCCCCCTGCCTGTCCGGCGACACGCCCGGTTTCAAGGCGCAATTCCCTCCCGGCGAGGGGTAGGCTCTTCTGTAAAACGGGCATCTACCTTTTCCTTGACCTCCTTTAATCACACAAAAAAAGCGGGTTCTTCTTACCGCCGCAGGCCAAGTCCCCGTACAAGCTCCTGGTACCTCTCCAAGTCCCTCTCCCGCAGGTAATTCAAAAGCCGGCGCCGGTGGCCGACCATTTTCAAAAGCCCCCGCCGTGAGTGAAAGTCCTTGCGATGCGTACGTAGGTGCTCAGTAAGGTGGTTGATTCTTTCGGTAAGGAGGGCAATCTGCACCTCCGGAGAACCGGTATCCCCTTCGTGCCTCCGGTAGGCGTTAATAATCTCTCTTTTTCTGGCGGCCTCTAAGCTCACGCTTTCACCTCCTGCGCCAAACCCCGACAGCGCCGCCTACCTCTCCGCGCTGCGGTTAATAGGGCGTATCTGTGAATAATTATAGTAAAAGGCCAAAGACTTAGCAACCGAAATTTTACTGGCCAATAATAGTTATAACCAGCCGGCCGGTAGCAATATCCTTGGCTACCAGGTCAAACGGCCGGCCGGAGCGGGAAACAAAACCGCGGAACCGCGTCGCGCAGGGAATAAACCCGGGCAACCGGCGTGCCGCCGCCACGATGTCTTCCGGCCGAATATCTTCCTGGCGCAGTTCCCGCAGGCGCCGACAAGCATGCCGGCTGAGAATGACGCGCACCGTACATCCTTCCCGGCCCAGCATCTTCTACGGAAATATCTTACGTTCCTGCCGACCGAGAGGTGTCCGCCCTTAGGCGTCAATTCGCTTCGCCTCCGGAGCCAGCAAACGTCTTGCCTCCTCAGCGTCGCGCTGGATTTGGGCCCTGAGCTCCTCGGGGCTAGCAAACTTCCTTTCCGGTCGTAAGCGCCGGCGGAATTCCACCAGTATTTCCCGCCCATAAAGCTCCCCCCCATGGTAGTCCAGGAGGTGGACCTCCAGAGTGGGCGGCAAATCCTCGCCGAAAGTCGGCCGGGAGCCGAGGTTCAGCACCGATGGCCACCACCGTTCCTCCACCCGGGTACGGGCGGCATATACTCCCGGCGCGGGGCAGAGGACCTCCGGCGGCGGCAAGAGGTTGGCCGTAGCATAGCCGAGACTTCTGCCCCGCCGGTTTCCGGGGACGACCCGGCCACGCCGGTACGGCCAGTAGCCCAACAGCTTGCGCGCGGTACCGATGTTGCCCCGGGTCAGCGCGGCGCGGATGGCACTACTGCTGACCACCATGCCGTCGACCATAACCGCCGCCTCGATCAGCGTCCGGAAGCCAAAGCGCTCACCCAAACGCGCCAGTTCGGCGGCAGTGCCCCGACCGCCGTGGCCAAAGGTGAAGTTAAAACCGACACAGACGACACGGGGGTGAAAATGGCGCCAGAGGACTTCGCGCACGAATTCTTCTGGGGCCATTTGCATAAGCGAGACGGTGAAAGGCCAATATACCAAGAAGTCGATTCCCAGCGCCGCCAGTTTTGCCTCTTTTTCTTCCCGATCCAAAAGCAGGGGTACGGGTACGCCGTTGAGGACTGCCTGCGGATGGGGAGTAAAGGTGAGGACATAAGCGGGCAGCCCTTCCCGGCGGGCCGTTTCTACCGCGTGCTGCAAGAGGCGGACGTGGCCCAGATGAATGCCGTCGAAGTTTCCCAGGGCGACGACCGAAGGGGCGGGTGGCGGTAGGTGCGGGGGCGAAATGACCTGCACTAGTCATCTTCCTCCTGGCCGAAGACCTTGCGCATCACCAGTTGAGCATCCTTGGTGTAAAGGGCAATGGCAACCAGCCTCCCCTGCGGCTCATAGAGGCGCACCGGCCCTGCCCCAGGGGGCGGGTTTCCCGCTTCCCAGACGACCGCCGTCTCCGGTACCGGTTGACCGTGCCGTACGCGCGGCAACGCCGCCTCCCTTACCATGGCCCGTGGCAACGCGGACAGCGGGTAGTCGAGAGGGAGGACCATTGCCCCCAGCCTCCCTTCCTCCGCCGCCCGGCGGAGTTCCTCCGGCGTATGGCTGGCCGTCAGGGAAAAGGGGCCGAAGCCGGTGCGGACGAGGAAGGCAAGGCAACCCCCGTAGCCGAGCCGCTTCCCGATATCGGCGCAGAGCGTGCGCACGTACGTACCGGCGCCGCAGCGCACGTCTAGCAGAAGGCGCCAGTAAGGGCCATCGGGTGTCAGCCGCAGGAGTTCCAGACGCTCGATGGTCACCGGGCGCGCCGGGCGTGTAACCTCCCGCCCGGCCCGCGCCAGTTCGTAGAGCCGGCGACCGCGGTAATGCAGGGCGCTGTACATCGGCGGTACCTGCCGGTATCCGCCGAGAAACTGCGCCAGTACCTCCCGGACCAATTCCTGCCTAAGCGGCGGCACCTCCTGACGGCTGAGCACCTCTCCCTCGAGGTCCTGCGTCGTGGTGGTCACCCCGAGCAGCATTTCCGCCCGGTAACTCTTGCTTTGTCCCGCCAGGAACTCCAGCAACCGTGTGGCCCGGCCGATAGCCATCGGCAGTACACCGCAAGCCATCGGGTCGAGGGTGCCTGCGTGTCCCACTTTACGTACACCGCAAAGGCGGCGCAAGTACTCTACGGCTTCGTGGGAGGTAATGCCCGGCGGTTTGAGCACCGAAAGGAAACCTTCCATCTACCCCTCACCCAGGGCGGCTGCCGCCGCCTGGACTACTACCGCCACGGCCTCGTCAAGCGGCAGAAAAACGGTGCAACCGGCAGCACGGCGGTGTCCCCCGCCGCCAAAACGGGCGGCAAGGAGGTTAACGTCTACTTGTTGTTTGGAGCGAAAACCGACCTTGGTTTCCCTGGGCCCCATTTCCCGGAAAAGGATGGCCACCTCCACGCCGGCAAGCGAGCGCGGGTATTCTATCAGACCTTCGCAGTGTTCCTGCTCGGCGCCTACTTCCTCCATTATCGGCCTGGTGACGGTCATCCAGGCCACGCGGCCACCGGCGGCCAGACCCAGGGTGGGCAGCACCTTACCCAAAAGGCGCAGGGTGGCCAGGGGTTTTTCCTCCCAGAGGTGTCGGTGGACCTCCTCCGGAGCCACTCCTGCTTCCAAGAGCCGCGCCGTCAGACGGTGCGTGCGGGGCGTGGTGTTCTCGTACTGAAAGCAACCAGTATCCGTTACCACTCCAGTGTAAAGGGCGAGGGCTACGGCCGGTGACAACGCGGTTTGCATTTCCTCCAACAAGTCGAAGACCAGTTCCGCGGTGGCGGCCGCCTCCGGGCGAACGTAATTGAACTGCCCGAAGTACTGGTTACCGGCATGATGGTCTACATTGATGATCACCGGTATCTGGCGCAAGAGGGCCTCGACCTCCGCACCCGGTCGCTCCAGGTCGGTGCAGTCCAACACCAGCGCCACCTGGGGGACGGACGGCAACGCCCGGGGATGGGTAATGGCCTCATAACCCGGGAGGAAACGGTAATGCTGCGGCACGGGCTCCGGGTGCACGGCCCAGACCCGGCGTTCACCGTGGTTGAGGGCGAGATAGGCGGCAAGCATCGAGCCCAGGCAGTCACCGTCGGCCACCAGATGCGTCGCCAGTAAAAGTTCCCGGCTGGTACGTAAGATGCGCGCAATGGCGCGCCGTTCATCCATTGTTGCCCTCTTCCCTTCGCACCTGGTGCAGCAACTCGGCCACCCGGGCGCCCCGTTCGATGGAGGGGTCGAACCTAAAGGTGATCTCCGGGGTAAAGCGCAAGGAAAGCCGCTGGCCGATCTCCCGGCGGACGAAGCCGGTTGCCCTGGCGAGCACTTCAAGGCTTTCGCGTTTTTCCTGTTCATTACCCAGAATGCTCACGTAGACCTTGGCATAACGCAAGTCCGGAGAAAGCTCCACCTCGGTCACACTGATAAACCCCAGGCGCGGGTCTTTCATTTCGTTCTTGAGGATGTCGGCAATCTCTTTCTTCATTTGCTCCGCCACGCGCTGTACCCGCTGGTGGGCCATGACCGCTCCCCTCTTCCTGGCTAGAGCTCCCTCTTCACCTTTTCCTGGACGTAAGCCTCAATGACGTCCCCTTCTTTGATATCGTTGAAGTTTTCGAGTCCGATCCCGCATTCGTATCCCTGCGCTACCTCACGCACGTCGTCTTTAAAGCGCTTCAGAGAGCTGATGCGCCCTTCGTAGACCACCACGCCGTCCCGCAAAAGACGCACCGAAGCATTCTTTGCCATCTTGCCGCTCAAGACATAGCTGCCGGCAACCACGCCCACCTTGGGAACGTGAAACGTCGCCCGCACTTCGGCCCGTCCCAGTTCCACCTCACGCACTTCGGGCTCCAGCATGCCGCTCAGTACCGCTTTCATCTCGTCCAAAAGTTCATAGATGATCCGATAGAGCCGTATTTGAACCCGCTGTTCTTCTGCCGCCTTTCTCGCTCCGGCTTCCGGTCGGACGTTAAAGCCGAGAACGATGGCCTGAGAAGCAGCGGCAAGCATGATATCGCTCTCGGTAATGGCGCCCACGCCGCCGTGAATGACCCTTGCCCGCACTTCTTCGTTGCCCAGCCGTTCGAGTGCCTGGCGGACCGCTTCCACCGAACCGTGGACGTCGGCCTTGACAATCACGTTGAGCTCCTTGGCCTCCCTCTCCTTCATTTGCTTGAAGAGGTCCTCCAGGTTGGTGGTCCTTTCCTGGGTAACGCGGCGGCGCCGTTCCGCCTGGCGCGCTTCGGCCACCTCCCGTGCCGTCTTCTCGTCCGCGACCACCTGAAGCACGTCTCCGGCTTCCGGCACCTCGGCCAGCCCCAGTACCCGCACCGGCGTCGACGGCCCTGCCTCCTTAACGAGTCTTCCCTGGTCGTCCAGCATGGCACGCACCCGGCCGTAGGTGGCGCCTACAACGAAGTTGTCGCCGGCGCGCAACGTCCCTTTCTGTACCAGCACCGTCGCCACCGGCCCACGGCCACGGTCAAGCTCGGTCTCCAGTACCACCCCTCTGGCCGGCTTTGTCGGGTCGGCCGCCAGACCCTGGAGTTCGGCCACCAAAAGCAGCATTTCCAGCAGTTCGTTCAAGCCTTGCCTCTTTAGGGCCGAAACCGGCACGCAAATGGTATCGCCGCCCCACTCTTCCGGCACCAAACCTTGTTCGGCCAACTGTTGTTTCACCCGTTCCACGTGGGCGTCGGGCTTGTCGATCTTATTGATTGCCACGACGATGGGAACGCCGGCCGCGCGGGCGTGGTCGATTGCCTCGATCGTCTGAGGCATCACGCCGTCGTCTGCCGCCACCACCAGCACGGCAATGTCCGTCACCTGGGCCCCACGGGCCCGCATCGCCGTGAAGGCTTCATGGCCTGGGGTATCCACGAAGGTGATTTTGCGGCCATCCACCTCGACCTGGTACGCGCCGATATGCTGCGTAATACCCCCGGCCTCCTGCGCGGTGACGTTGGTGTGCCGGATGGCGTCAAGAAGTGAGGTCTTGCCGTGGTCGACGTGGCCCATCACGGTGATTACCGGCGGCCTTTCCCGCATGGCTTGCGGGTCGTCTTCCGGTTCTTCGACTTCTGTTGCCGGCTTTTCCGCTTTCAGCCGCACTTCCACGCCGAATTCGCCGGCGACGAGGGCAGCGGTTTCCTGGTCCAATTCCTCGTTGAGACCGGCCATGATCCCCAGGTTGATCAGCTTCCGTATTATTTCGCCGGCCTTGCGGCCCATTTTGTTGGCCAGTTCCTGAACGGTAAGGTTGCCCTCAAGGGTGATCTTCTTGGCCGGGAGCGTGGGCAAGCGCGGCGGTATCTTGGCCTTTCCCCTTTTGCGGCGCCGGGGTCTGCCAAGCCGTCGCACCCGCTCTTCCTCTTCATATTCCGCCCCGTAGACTTGGGCGGCGGGTCTGGCCACTTTGCCCTCCCGCTGCCTTACCGGAGCTGCTGGCCTGCCCTGCACTGCCACGGGCCTGCCGGTCCCCGGTGCGCCGGTCGCCTTCGGTGGCAGGGGTGAACTCCCCTGGGCAACCGCCTTGCGGTTCGTTCCCGGCGCAGCAACGCCCGCTTCCGCCGGCCGGGCCGCGGCAGCCGGGGCCGTGGCGCGCGGCGGTTCCTCTCGCCGGGGCGGCGTCACCCCCTTAGGGGGCGCCGCTTGGGCTGCTGGCCTTGCTGCCGGCGGGCCGCCGGCGGCTGGCTGGGGCGCCGGCGCAGGCGGGCGTACCGCCGGTCCGGACGGACGCGGTGCCGCCTGCCCTTTCGGCGGCGCCTTGCGTTGTTGCAGGTATTCCGACACCTTTTGCACCGTGGCCGGCTCAAGGGTACTCATATGAGACTTGACCGTAGTACCGAGGATTTCCAGAATGCGTACCAATTCACGTGTTCCGAGGCCCAGCTCTTTGGCAATTTCGT
>JACIYD010000066.1 GCA_014360105.1 Clostridia bacterium | reverse complement strand
CACTTTTGAGACTCCCAACCGTGGCCCCCTGCGCGGGATGGGGATCCCGGCAGGGGTAACCTTGATTGTCGGCGGCGGCTACCATGGCAAGTCGACCCTCCTGCGGGCACTGGAGCGGGGGGTTTATAACCACATTCCCGGCGACGGCCGGGAGCTGGTAGTGACCCTCGCCGAGGCAGTGAAGATCCGGGCGGAGGACGGGCGCCGGGTGGAAAAGGTGGACATCAGCCCCTTCATCCAAAATCTTCCCTTTGGCCTGGACACGCGCCGCTTCTCCACCGAGGAGGCCAGCGGCAGCACCTCTCAGGCGGCCAACATCATGGAGGCCCTGGAAATGGGGGCAAAACTGTTGCTCATTGACGAAGATACGAGTGCCACCAACTTCATGATCCGCGACGTGCGCATGCAGCAACTGGTGACCAAGGAAAAGGAGCCGATCACGCCTTTCCTGGATAAGGTACGGCAGCTTTATGAGGAACTCGGCGTTTCGAGCATTCTGGTAGTCGGCGGCTCGGGCGACTATTTCGACGTGGCCGATACGGTAATCATGATGGACGAGTATCGGCCGCGGGAGGTGACGGCACGGGCGAAAGAGATCGCCCGTCTTTACCAAACGCGGCGGCAGCCGGAAGGCGGCCCCTCCTTTGGCAGTGTGGCGGCACGTTCGCCCTTGCCGGAAAGCTTCAATCCGGTGCGCCACGGCAAGACCAAGGTCGAGGCCAAGGGCCTGGGTACCATCCGTTTCGGGGAGGAAAACATTCTCTTACATCATGTCGAGCAGTTGGTCGACCCCAGCCAGACGCGGGCGATTGCCGCGGCCATCCTTTATTTGTCGCGCCACTATGCCGGGCTGCCCCTGCGGGAGGCGGTGGCACGCGTGATGCAAGACATCGAGGCATACGGCCTGGAGGTTCTCGCACCTCACCGGGGTGAGCCGCCGGGCGATTACGCGCGGCCGCGGCCGTTTGAGATTGCTGCGGCGATCAACCGCCTGCGTACCCTGAAGGTGGCCCCCACGGATACAGGAGAGCGCATGAGGGCAGAAGGAAAAGGGGCAAATGTGCGGAATAGGTAAGAAGGGGAGGGAACTAGTCCCTTTCTGCAAGCAGGCGCACGAGCGCGTCCACTTCTTCCTCGTTGAAGAGGGGCAGACCTTGCCGGGCGAGGAGCGCGGCCGTAACCCCGGGGCCGGGTGTCAAAAGGCCGCGAAAGGTACCGTCGTATACATAATGCTTGCCGCAGGAAGGGCTGCGCTCTTTCAGGATGGCCGCCCTGACACCGGCCTGGCGCGCCAGGTTGAACGTACGCCTTGCCCCCGAGATAAAAGCAGGGGTCACGTCCTCGCCGCGGGCGGTGCGCACGCGCGCCCGGCCGGACCAGACGTCGCCGCCGTGGCCCCCGGAGATTTCCGCCGCGGGCCGGGGGGTGGGCAGGCCGCCGAGGATTTCGGGGCAGATGGGCAAACAGGCTACACCCGGCCGGCGGCAGAGAGCGGCCACCTTTTCATGGTAGCAGGCACCGCCGTCGTAACGACAGGTACGACCCAGAAGGCAGGCGCTAACCAGTACCAGCGTCAATCGTTATTCCTCCCCTGTAGAGGCCTGTGGAAAAGTGGAAAACACTGTTTATAACAGGATTCTATGGTAAAATTTAGACATAAGGAGCCACCTGATGACATTCTTCGGACAAGACAAGCAACCGGCCAGAAAACCGGGACAGGCAGTCCGTCTGGGCACGGCCGTTATGTTGATTATAGCCCTATTCTGGTCCCTGGGCGAGGCCCTCATTCTCCCGCTTTGGCCGACCGGCTCCGGGGTGATGGGGGTGGCGGGCTGGGCCGTTGCCGTTTTCGTCGGTTGTCGCGTCGCTCAGACCAAAGCCGCAGGTGAGCGGTTTCCCTGGGTGGGCGAGAGGGTAGCCCTGGCCGGCTTCCTCTTGGCTTTGGTCGGTGAAGGGGTCAGGTGGTGGCAAGGCGGCGAGGAGCTTGCCTGGACGTCGGTGACCTTGCGCCTCGTAGTCTTCGGGCTTGCGGTCGGTTTCGCTTTAAGGGGACCAAGGGGGACAAGAGGGCATGGAACTTACCGCCAACGCGCGCACCATTTTGGAGAAGCGCTACTTGAGAAAAGAGAATAACCGGGTGGTGGAAACGCCGGAGGAAATGTTTCGCCGGGTGGCGAGGGCCGTCGCCGAGGCCGAACGGGTTTTTCGACCCGACATATCCCAGGCGGAGCTGGCGGCCGTCGAGGAAAGGTTCTATTCCTTGATGACCGCTTTCGATTTCCTGCCCAACAGCCCAACCTTGATGAACGCCGGCCGGGATCTGGGGCAGCTCTCGGCGTGTTTTGTCATTCCGGTGGGCGACAGCATGGAGGAGATCTTTACCGCGGTAAAGGACGCGGCGCTCATCCACAAATCGGGGGGCGGTACGGGTTTCAGCTTTTCCCGGTTGCGGCCGAAAAACAGCCCGGTGCGCAGTACCGGTGGGGTGGCTTCCGGCCCGGTGTCCTTCATGAAGGTTTTCAATGCGGCTACCGAGGCCATCAAACAGGGCGGAACGCGCCGCGGCGCGAACATGGGTATCTTGCGCGTCGACCACCCGGATATCAAGGAGTTCATCGCCAGCAAGCGGGATAACCGCGAGCTTACGAACTTTAACATCTCCGTGGGCCTGACGAAAGAGTTCATGGAGGCGCTGGAGCGCGACGATTATTACGAGCTTAAGTTTGGCGGCAAGGTCTACGACCGCTATAAGGCGCGCGAGATTTTCGATTTGATCGTGGAGCATGCCTGGGCCAACGGTGAACCGGGGATCGTCTTCCTCGACCGGCTGAACGAGGGGAACCCCACGCCGGAACTGGGGGAGATCGAGGCGACCAACCCCTGCGTGACGGGTGATACGTGGGTAACTACCAGTGAAGGCCCGCGCCAAGTGCGCGAACTGATAGGCCGGCCCTTTGAAGCGGTGGTCAATGGGATACCTTATCGCTCGGGCAAGGAAGGCTTTTTCCAGACGGCGATAAAACCTATCGTCAGGCTGCGTACGCGGGAAGGTTATAGCCTGCGCTTGACCCTGGACCACCGGGTCTTGCGCGTAGTTGACCGGACGCGCTACCGTATCAGTTGCGAGTGGGTACCGGTAAAGGAGCTGAAATCCGGGGACCAAATTCTCCTCCATAACCATCGGCCGCTGGCCGGCTGGCCCGGTGAGCTAACCGAGGGCGAGGGGTACCTGCTCGGCCTTCTGGTGGGAGACGGGGTGCTGAAAAAAGAGGCTGCTGTTCTCTCAGTCTGGGCAAGGGAGCAAGCCATCCACGGCTTTGCCCAAGAAAGTAGGGCGTCCTCAGTGATGGAGCTGGCCTTGAGGTGTGCAGTAGACCTGCCTCACCTTTCCGACTTCCTAGGCTGGTCCCCGGTTAAAGGGCGCGGCGAATTCCGCCTCGAATCGGCTGGCCTCAAAGCTCTGGCCGAGCGCATGGGCCTGCGCCCGGGCAGGAAGACCGTTACCCCCGAAATAGAACGCGCTTCATCAGACGGCTACCGGGGCTTCTTGCGCGGCCTTTTCGACTGCGACGGCTCGGTCCGGGGAAGTCAAGAAGAGGGTGTTAGCGTTCGCCTTGCTCAAAGCGATCTCGAGCTCCTCCGGGCCGTCCAGCGCATGCTCCTTCGTTTAGGGATTGTAAGCACCATATATGAGGAGCGGCGTCCGGCCGGCAGGAGACCGATGCCAGATGGCAGGGGGAGTAAACGCGAGTACAACATAAAGGCGCAGCATGAGCTGGTTATCTCGGGGGATAACTTGGTTGTTTTTGCCGAACAAATCGGCTTTGGCGACAGGGAAAAGGCGCAGAAACTCAGCGCCCTTCTGGCCGCCTACCGGCGTAAGATGAAGCGCGAGAGGTTCGCGGCCACGGTCTTGTTCGTGGAGGATGATGGGGTAGAGAAGGTATACGATGTTCAAGTTCCCGGCATTAACGCTTTCGATGCCAACGGGATCTATGCCCATAACTGCGGCGAACAACCGCTTTTGCCCTATGAGGCCTGCAACCTGGGTTCGGTCAACCTGGCGCACATGGTGGAGGGAGGCCAGGTCCTCTGGGACAGGCTGAAAGAGGTCGTCACCTGGTCGGTTCGCTTCCTGGACAACGTGGTCGAAATCAACCGTTTTCCCCTGCCGGCGATCGAGGCGATGGTGCGCGGTAATCGCAAAATCGGCCTGGGGGTAATGGGCTGGGCGGACATGCTCTTCCAACTGCGCCTGCCGTACGACAGCGAGCAGGCGGTGGAATTGGCGCGCAAGGTCATGGGTTACATCCGGGAAGCGGCCCATGCCGCCTCTGCCAAGCTTGCGGAGGAGCGCGGCGATTTTCCCAACATCGAACGGAGCGTTTACCGGGGGAAGCGGCGCCGCAATGCCACCTTAACCACCATCGCCCCCACCGGCACGATTAGCATGATCGCCGGTACGACTTCGGGCATTGAGCCGGTTTTCTCCCTGGTGTACACCAAGAACGTGCTGGAGGGCGAACAACTGCTGGAGGTTAACCCGGTCTTCGAGGCATACGTGCGGCAGCACTTTGACGCCGTGCGGGCGGAAAGTATCTTCCGGGAAGTGGCGCGCAGCGGCTCCTGCCAGCAGATCGAAGAGATTCCCCCGGCCATGCGCCGCGTTTTCGTCACCGCGCTGGAGATCGCACCGGTATGGCACATTCGCATGCAGGCTGCCTTCCAGCAGTACACGGATAACGCGGTAAGCAAGACGGTAAACTTCCCCTACACGGCGACCAGAGAGGATGTGGAGGAGGTTTTCCTGCTGGCCTATCGCCTTGGCTGCAAGGGAGTGACCGTGTACCGCGCGGGCAGCCGCGAGGAGGAAGTACTGGTGCGCGGCCAGGGCGAGGCCGAGGGGAGCCGGGCGCGTAGGGGCAAGACCTATCCCCGGCCGCGGCCGAAGCGCACGGTGGGCGTGACGGAGCAGGTGAAGACCGGTTGCGGCAAAATGTATATTACGGTAAACTCGGACCACGAAGGGATCATCGAGACCTTTATTACTACCGGCTCGACCGGCGGCTGCCAGGGCTTTGCCGAGGGGGTAAGCCGGCTTGTTTCCCTCGCCCTGCGCGCCAACATTGCGCCGGAGGCGATCATCGACCAGCTTACTTCGGTGAGCTGTCCCAATTTCTTGCGCCGCCGCGCGCGCGACGCCAGCCTGGTCGGCAAATCCTGCCCCGACATCATCGGCCGTATACTGGCCCAGGAACTGGCACGGGGCGACGGTTACCGCCTGGGCGAGCTGCTGCGCCAGATGCTCGAGGAAGCGGGGGGCGCCGAAGAGCCTGAAGAAAAGAGCGGGCCGGTAGCACTTGAGGACAACGAGCTGCTGCGGCGCGGACTTTGCCCGGATTGCGGTGCCCGGCTCGAGTACAGCGAGGGTTGCCTTATTTGCCGCTGCGGGTTCAGCCGCTGTTGAGGAGAGGTGGCAGTTGTGTTGCGCTTTGGCCCGGCCGGAGCTTCGCCTCTCTTTTATGCGCAAGGGGGCAAGAGCAGCACGGCGATTCCGGCATGGCTCGCCGGGATGGGTTTGCAGGCCTTTGAGTACCAGTGCAGCCGGGGTGTCAACATCGGAGAGGAGACAGCGCGCGCGCTGGGTGCCGAGGCGGCGCGGTACGGGATCAGTCTGAGCGTACACGGACCGTACTACATTAACCTGGCGGCCGAGGGCGAAACAAGGGAAAACACCAAGCGCCACCTGATGCGTTCCCTCCGGGCCGCCGCCTGGATGGGTGCGCGCAAGGTTGTTTTTCACCCGGGTGCCGCCGGCCGTAACCGGGCACAAGCGCTGGCGCGGGCCTTAGCGCTCCTGGAAGAGGTTCTGGCGGAGGCAGAAGCGGACAATCTGGCGGAAATCACGCTGGCGCCGGAGACCACGGGCAAACAAAACCAACTGGGCGCGCTGGACGAAGTCCTCGCCCTTTGCCGTTTCGGCAAACGGGTCGTACCGACGCTCGACTTCGCCCACCTGCACGCCCGCGAAGGCGGGACGCTGACCGACGCCGCCGCCTTTCGCCGGGTGCTGGAGGCGGTGGGCGAGGCGCTCGGAGCCGCCGTCCTGCGCGATCTGCACATCCATTTCAGCCCCATCGAGTATACCGCGGGCGGCGAGAGGCGGCACCGCAACCTTGAGGAGGAGGGCTTTGGCCCGGCCTTTGCCCCGCTGGCCGAGGCGATCCTCGCCTGCGGTGCCGGTGGCACGGTCATCTGCGAGTCGGCCGACCGCCAGGTGGCGGACGCACTCATTTACCAGAAAATATGGCAGCAAGTGAGCAAAGAAGTGCACCCGGGGGAGTGACCCTGGCATTTCCGGGAAGGAGGGAGCAGGACTTGTCGCGGGTGAGAGTGCGCTTCGCCCCAAGCCCGACAGGCGCCCTGCACGTGGGCGGCGCGAGGACGGCCCTTTTCAACTGGCTCTTCGCCCGGCACCACGGCGGTTCCTTTATCTTGCGCATCGACGATACGGATACGGAACGCTCTACTCCGGAAGCCTTGTCCCAAATTCTTTCTTCCTTGCGCTGGCTGGGTCTGGACTGGGACGAGGGGCCGGACATCGGCGGCCCCTTCGGTCCTTACCGCCAGACGGAAAGACTGGAGTTCTACCGCGAGGCCGCCTCCCGTCTGCTCGCGGCCGGCCGCGCCTACAAATGCTATTGCACGCCCGAAGAGCTGGCCGCGCAGCGCGCGGAGGCACGCCGCCTGGGTAAACCAGTGGCCTACGACGGCCGTTGTGCGCACCTTTCCGCGGCGAGGCAGGCGGCGCTGGAGGCGGAGGGGCGCAAGCCGGCCGTACGCTTGAAGGTGGCCCGGGACCGGGCAGTTGTCCTGCACGATCTCATCCGGGGGGAGGTGGTCTTCCCCGGGGAGGTATTAGAAGACTTTGTCCTGATGAAGGCAAACGGCCTGCCGACCTACAACTTTGCCTGCGTGGTAGACGACCACGCGATGGCCATCAGCCACGTCATCCGTGCCGAGGAGCACCTCTCCAACACACCCAAGCAGGTGCTCGTTTACGAGGCCCTGGGCCACCCCATGCCCCTCTTTGCTCACGTGCCGATGATCCTTGCGCCCGACCGGAGCAAGTTGAGCAAGCGGCATGGGGCCACTTCGGTGGAAGAGTACCGGGCGGACGGCTACCTGCCGGAGGCCCTGCTCAACTATCTGGCACTGCTCGGCTGGTCCCCCGGCGGGGAAGAGGAATTCCTTCCTCTGGAGGAAATGGTGGCGCGCTTCTCCCTTGAGCGGGTTTCCAAGAACCCGGCGATCTACGACCAACGAAAGATCACCTGGATGAACGGGCATTATTTGGTCTGGGCCGATCTGGAGCGGGTGACGCGCCTCTGTCTGCCGTACTTCCAAAAGCTGGAGCTGGTGGGCGCGCCGCCGACGGAAGCGGAATGGAAGAAGCTCAAAGAAGTCGTAGGGTTGGTGCGGGACCGCGTCAAGACCCTCCGGGAGGTGGCCGAGGCCAGTACGTATTTCTTCCACGACCGCTTCGACTATGACCCCAAAGGCGTGGCCCGGCACTTTCAGGTTCCCGGGCGGGCGGCGCTGCTGGCCCGGGTGAGGGAGCGATTGGCCGACC
>JACIYD010000065.1 GCA_014360105.1 Clostridia bacterium | reverse complement strand
CCTGTTGCTGGACCTCTGGGTGCGCTCCCGCTCGGAAGCGGAGTTGCGGGAGAACCTGGAAAAGTTGGGCCAGGAGCTGGTGCGGGCCAGGGAACAATATCTGGCAGCCAAGGAGCGCGACCGGATCATTTTCGGCTAGCGGGGCTTTTGGGCCGATGGGTGTACGAGCTCTTGGAACGACAAAGTTGTGCTGGAAGCCAACCCCCAGGCCGCGCCGATCATCAAGCACCACCGCTCGCGCTTGAGAATGCCCGAGCCAGTTTACGGCACAAGCGAGGCTTACGGCTGGCGGGAGCGCATGGAGGACGCGGGTTCTGTCTGTGCTGGACCGACGGCGGGACGGCAGGCTTAGAGGTAAGGGTCAACCAGGAGTTGGTGAGATTGCACCCGGCCGCTGGCCGTCGGTCTGGTGGCCTCGTTGCGGGCCGATCAGTTTAATGCCATCCCCCTCGGAGTGCCGGATCTCAAAGGGTATAGTGGGGGCGGAAGAAGGCCCGGAACTGAAAAACCTGGAAGCAGTTAAGGTAATCTGGCTGGGCCGATAACGGGGAGCCACCGAGGGGCCGGCTTACGAGGGAAAGGTATTAATCGCGGCCGGCGGTATGCAGCAGTAAACCCGACCATCTCCGGCCTGGGCAAAAGATTCCGCCTCGCGCGGCGGCACCAGCACCGTTAGCTTTTCTCCGGCCGCCTCTACCGCCACTTTGAGAAACAGGCCGCGGCGGTGGATGGTGAGGACCCTGGCCGCCAGGCAATTCCGGGTCTGCGGTCGGCTGCTCAAGATGATGGCTTCCGGTCTGATGGAGATGCCCACCGGTCCGCGGAGGCTAGTCTCGACTTCTAGGAGGGCCTGGCCCAGGCGGACGAAAGCTTTCCCGTCAGTATAGGTGACTTCGCTACGGTAGATATTCTCGGTGCCCAGAAAAGCGGCCACGCGCGCGGAAGAGGGCCGGGAAAAGATTTCCTGGGGAGACCCTACCTGCAATAGCTCCCCGTGGTCGATAATGCCCAGGCGGTCGGCCAGGAAGAACGCCTCTTCGAAGTCGTGGGTTACGTGGACGGTAAGGGTCCCGGTAGCCCGGTGTAGGCGTTGCAGTTCCCGCTGCAGCGCTTCTTTCGTGCGGGGGTCCAGGGCGGCCAGCGGTTCGTCAAGCAGGAGAACCTGGGGTTTTATCACCAGGGCCCGGGCCAGGGCCACCCGCTGCTGTTCCCCGCCGCTCAAGGTGCGGGGAAAGCGGGACAAGAGGTGGGTAATGCCGAGAAGGGCAGCCATTTCTTCGACCCTTTTCTCCGCTTCTGGCGCCGGTACCCGGTTCACTTTGAGGCCGAAAGCGATGTTTTTTCGCACCGTCAAATGAGGAAAGAGGGCATAATCCTGGTAAACAAAGCCGCACCGTCTTTTCTCCGGGGGCAGGTGGGTGAGGTTAACCCCGCCCAGCCATATTTCGCCGGTGTCCACGGGATGGATGCCGGCGATGATTTCCAGCAGCAGCGTCTTTCCGGCTCCCGTTGGCCCGAGAAGGACAAAATATTCCCCCGGCCCGATCTCCAGGGAAAGATCTTTGAGGTGAAAGTTGCCCAGCCTCTTGTTGATGCCCTGTAACCTGAGGGCCGCCTGCCTCACCATCACGGTACTTCCCCAATCCCACAAACCATCTTCTCGCCCCCGGGCAAACCATCCATAGGCGTCGCGGGGCTTTTGATTTAGGCTTTGTTAGCTTCCCCTGTTGCCGGCTGTCCCAGCCTGGCGCCGAGTCGTTCAAAGATGGTTAAAGAAGTGAGGGAGAGGAGAATAAGCAGGGTAGCCACGGCCATGACGGCTTCGAGGTCACCGGTCGACATATTGAGGTACAGGGAAATCGGGAGGGTCTCGGTTTTGAACCTGGTCGCCCCCGCCAGCATCAACACGGCGCCGAATTCTCCCATTGCTTTGCTCCAGGTAAGGATGATCCCCGCCACAAGCCCGTTTTTGACCAGGGGCAGGGTGACCCCGGTAAAAGCCTTGGCGGGGCTACAACCAAGGGTTCTGGCCACGTATTCCAGGCGGACGTCCACCGCTTCGATGGCCGCTTTAAGCACGGTGAGGAGGGAAGGGACGTTGACGAAGAACTGGGCTATGATAATGCCGGGAACGCTAAAGACAAACCGCAGGCCGAGCCTGGTTAGAGCCTCGCCGAAGCCGGTGGTGCCAAAGAGGAGAAGAAGGCAGACGCCGGAAACAATGGGCGGGAGGGTTAAAGGGATGCGGAGCGCACTGGCCAAAAGGCCCTTGCCCGGCAAACGGTAACGGGCCAGGGCATAGGCTACCGGTGCCGCGACCACCAGGCAAAGGGCGGTGGAGGCCAGGGACGTAACGAGACTTAGCCTGGCAGCAAAGAGGGTCGGCGGCGCTTTAAAAGTTGCGGGGAGGTCGGGCAGGCCCCTGACCAGGACCGTCCCTATGGCCGCCAGGATAAAAGTCAGCAAAAGACACAGCAAGATCAGATTGCCGGTTTTAAACGCCTTACCCACGGCACCCCTTCCCTTCTATTCCCCGACAGGCCGGTACCCCCACTTCTGCCAGATCGCCATCCCGGCAGGAGAAGCGATAAATGCGGCCAACTGCCGTGCCTTCTCCGGCTCCTTCGTGCAGGCCAGGACCGTTACCGGAACCGTTTTCACGTATTTGTCCAGCTCGGGCAGGCGGATGAGCTCAACCCGGTTCGCAAAATCGCGGTGATTTTCTTCCCAGATGATGGCGGCGTCCGCCTGCCGGGTGCTGAGGTAAACGACGAGTTCGTTAGCCGTCGCTGTCCTTACCACCACGTTTTCGTTCACGGCCTCCAAAAGGCCGTGTTCGGCTAGGACTTTGTCGGCCAGCTTGCCGATGGGGTTCGCCGTGGGCTCCCCCAGGGCAACCCTCACACCCGGCCGCGCGAGATCGGTCAACGTCCTAACCGAGGCGGGGTTTCCTTTTGGTACCGCGAGGGCGGGTACGTGGTAGACGACGCTTTTCTCCCAGGCGACGAGGTCCTTCTCCCTCAGGGGGGCAAGTTCTGCCGCGTCGCCGGGGAGGTAGACGTCGCCCTGTCTGGTTAAGAGGATCTGGCTGTTAAGCTGGGCCGAGCCTCCGTAGGTCAGGGTCACCTTAATGCCTGTTTCTTTCTCGAAGCTGGCCGCGATTTCTTCCACCGGCCGGCGCAGGCCGGCGCCGCTGTACACGAGCAGGGAGGAGGGTTTTTCCCGGCCGGACGGGTTGGCTTGGCCGGCGCGGTCGGGGCTACACGCGGAAAGCAGCACCAGGGTTAAGAGTAAGACTGCGGTCAGCTTCCGGGCACGGTCAATGACCACGCGCGTATTTTGCCTCCTTTTCTTTCAGGCCAAAGCCGAGGCCTTTTTAGTGCCCGCAGAAACAGATGCGCTCGTAACCTTCCAGGTAAGCAACGCCGGCAATGGTGACGCCGTAGAAGAGGACCGGCTTCCGGCCCAGGAGGGGTGCGAGGGTGTTGTTCACGGCCGTGGTCCCGGTGGCCAGCACCAGGTCCGCCCAGGCGATGGCCTCTTGGGTGCGGTCCGCGCCTTCAATCATCACCCCGTACTTCTGGCGGCCGATATTATCCGGGTCAAGGTCGGTTACCCGCAGCGGAAAGCGAGGGGCGAGGGCTTCGACCATGGCGGGCTGCAGGCCGATAAAGGCAATTTTGGGCTGGCCGTAGCGCTCGCGTACGTACCGGACGAGTTGCGCGGCACACTGGCCTGGTTCCTGGTCACGGCAGTGCACGGTGCGGTCGACGAGCCCCAGGTGGCGCAGCACGGCGTTGAGCGAGGCAACGAAGACCGCTCGTTGAAAATTGTCTGCCAAGGGTAGGGCAAGAACCTCCCCGAGGGTACCGGTGTAGTTTCCCGGCATGTCGGTGTAGGCCTGGCCGGGCGCGCCGCGGAAGGTAGCCTCGAGCATTGCTTCCTTGCCTTTGAGCAAGGGGAAGTCCTGCCGGTCCGGCCGGCCAATGGCCTCGTGCGGGGAAAGGGGGCGGGCGCTCAGCACCTGGACCTTTTCTTCTGCCAGACGATGCTGCGCCACAAAAGCACGAAATTGCTCTCTGATTTTGTCGAGAAACTGCACGGTCATCTGCTCCTTGAGAAACGTACAGAATTATGTACATTTATTGGCTACATTATACCATGAACCCCTAACCTTTTACAAGCACTTTCTTGGATTTAATAGGCATTTCACCTTGACCACAAGTACCGGGAAGAATTATACTATTGTTAGCATATGTCCAGAAAACCTCAGCTTAAGGCCCTTTTGTAAGGAGGGGGATTACCTCATGGCCTCCGGACTTGATGCCTTTGATGAAAAAGTGAGGGCTGTCCTGCGACAGGTCTATACCGAGAAAGTGATTGACCATGCCATGAACCCGCGCAACGTCGGGAGTCTTCCCGAGGCCGACGGGTACGCCAGTGTAACCGGTCCCTGCGGGGACACGATGCAAATCTGGCTGCGGCTGGAAGGGGAGAGAATCCGCGAGGCTACTTTCTGGACGGACGGTTGCGGTACCACCATTGCCGCCGGCAGCATGGTGACCGAACTGGCCACGGGGAAGACGCTGGCCGAAGCCCTGCGCATTGGACAGGAGGAGGTACTGGAAGCGCTGGGGGGTCTCCCGGACGAAAGCAAGCATTGCGCTTTGCTTGCCGCTAACACGTTGAAGGAAGCAATCCGCGACTACCTGGCGGTCGCAAAAGACCCCTGGAAGAAGGCCTACCGCAAGAATAGCTAGCAGGGCGGTGGGCCACCGGGGGCCAGGCCCGTGTTTATGGGGACGGAGGGAAGCATGATGCCTACCTATGATTACCGCTGCCGCGGTTGTGGCGCGACCTGGGAGGTATTCCTGGCGCATATGGCGGATAGTCCTGCCGCTTGCCCGTCGTGCGGGGGTGTTGATCTCGAAAGACTGGTTTCTGCACCATATGTTTTAAAGAGCGGCCTGAGACCGTCGGGCCATACCTGTTGTGGACGGGAGGAGCGTTGCGCGGCACCTCCCTGCAGTAGCGGCGCTTCCTGCCGCCGGGGATAGGTGGAGAACCGACTCGGCGCCCGTTTCAACGCTTGGTGCTGCCGGCGCCTGCGAGTTAGCGGGTAAAACTAAACGGCACCCTTTCCCCGGATGGCCGGGCAGGAGCAGGAATAAGGCAGAAGGCAGCCCTGAGGGGCTGGTAACAGGTCGGTATCTGGCAACAACAACCCGGAGGTGCTACTGATGAAGATTGCCGTGACGGCGGCCGCACCTGATCTGGGAGCGGCAGTGGACCCGCGTTTCGGGCGGTGCGCCTACCTGATTATCGTCGATGAGGAAACGGGCGAGTCCACGGTTTTGGAAAATGCGAACATCGGGGCAACAAGCGGTGCAGGTGTGGCCACGGCGGAGGCGCTGGTGAGGGAAGGGGTCCGGGTCGTACTTACCGGCAACTGCGGGCCCAAGGCTTATCAGATCCTCGCGGCCGCGGGTGTGAAAGTGGTGACCGGTGTCCAGGGACGGGTGCAAGAGGCGATCGAGTCCTACCAGGCCGGGCGGTTCAAGGCAGATGGCGGGCCCAGCGTCGGAGCGCACTTCGGCAGCGGGGCGGGCTTTGGCGGTGGCGCCGGCCCTATGGGGCGCGGGGGCGGCCGCGGCCGTCTTGGCCGGTGAGGGGAAAAGGAGGCGGGCGCGGTGGAGGAATTGATTCGGGAGTTTATCTCGCAGAGAAGATTTGCCGTTGTTGGGGCAACCGATAACCCGGAAAAGGCCGGCAATCAAATCGTCCGTAACCTGGTACGCCGGGGCTACGAGGTCTACCCGGTAAACCCGCGGTTAAAAGAGGTAGAAGGGATGAGCTGCTACCCAAGCCTGGCGGAGGTGCCGGTAAAGGTAGACGTGGTGGACGTTGTGGTGCCGCCTGAGGTGACGGAAAAGGTGGTAGAGCAGGCGAAGCAATTGGGCCTTGAAAGGATCTGGCTCCAACCCGGTGCCGAAAGCGAGGCGGCGATAGAATTTTGCCGCCGGCACGGTCTCAAGGTGGTCTACGGGGTTTGCGTGATGCAGCGGTGACGGCGTAAACCGAAAAAGCACCTGGCCGGACGCTCTTTTTATGGCTTGAAGCAAGCAGCATGCGTGAAACTACAGGGGGCGGGCCTGGGATTTGCTTCAACGGACGTGGTTAACTGACGGCACATATCCGCCCCTTGGCTTTGGACGGTAGACTACCCACCCGGTTTTGCCCGGAAGCGGCGGTAAGGGGCGCGACCGGGAAGGCCCGGCATGCGGTGCAAATAGTGGTACAGGGTGACGAGGGAGATACCCAGGGCCCTGGCCGCCTTTTTCTTTCCTTCCACCGTCCTGCCGTAGCGCGCAAGCGCCCTTGCCACCATCAGCCGCCCCTTCTTCCTCCCATTCTTTGCGGGGCAAAAACACCTGTTGCGGCGTGATAAGTTTCCCTTCCTCGGCCAAAATGACCGCCCTTTCCAGGACGTTGGCCAGCTCGCGCACATTTCCCGGCCAGGAATAGCCGCAAAACAGGGCGAGTGTCTCGGCGCTCACTCCCGCCATTTTCTTGCCCGTCTCGCGGGAAAAACGCTCGAGCAGGTGTGCTACAAGACCCGGCAGGTCCTCGCGGTAGTCCCGCAGGGGCGGCAGAATAACGACTTGTTCCCGGAAAAAGCGGTAAAGGTCCGGCAAAAACGCGCCCCGGGCGACCTGGCCTTCGAGGTCTTCTCTTGTGGTGGCGATCACCAGGGCCAAAGCATCTCCTCTATCCATGAAAGAACAAAGCCGGCTTTGCAAGATAGGCCCCAGGCGGCCGACCTCCTCCAGCACAACCGTCCCCTCGCCGGCCAGGGAAAACGCATGAAGAAGCTCCGCTTCTGCCGTCTGGGACACGAGGCCGGCGCAGGGCAAAAAGACGAGCGGCCCTTTCGTGCGGCGGCCTAACTCGTGCAGGGTTTGGGCGAGCAGGGTCTTGCCGCTGCCCGCCTCCCCCTTTAACAGAAGCGGCCGGCCACTGGCGGCGGCCCGGCGGGCCGCGGCAACCGCCTCTCTCATGGCCTTGTTTTGGCCGACAAAGAAAACGGGGGCCGGGGCCAACTTCTCCAGGAAGGCCAGCCTGGCCTCGAGGAGCTCCACGTCTTTTTCCATGGTTTCTCGCTCACCGGCACTATCAGGGGCCCGGCCGACCTCCCGCAAAAAAGAGACCGCCCCCTTGACCTGGCCTTCACAAAAGAGAGGGTAGGCATCCACCAGCACCTCCCGCGGGCCGCCGTAGAGCTTTTGCCTTTTGCCCTGTACGGGCGCGCCCGTCTTGAGCGCCTGCGCAAGGCTCTCCGTGGGTACGTAACCGAAGACGTTGGTGCCGACCAGCTCTTTTGGCGTGCGGTGACAGAGGCAGGCACAGGCGGGGTTGGCGTAGATGATGTTGCCGGCCCGGTCGGCCACGAGGCAAGGGTCCGGCAGGGTTTCCAGGACCGCGAGGGCCAGCTCGCCCAAAAGCGGGACATCCGCCGGCCTTTCTTCAGGGACCTGCCGCAGCACCGTCCTGCTTCCCCCTTCTACTCTACGCAAGGGTTTTCTCCATCCTGCCATCCTGCTGCTGTTTTCGTCGTCGCTCCACTCAAGATGTATTTTGGCGTTCCTCGATGTTTTCTGCTAGATTCCT
>JACIYD010000064.1 GCA_014360105.1 Clostridia bacterium | reverse complement strand
TCACAAAGGCCCGGTGCTCGATCTCGATGCGGTCCCAGCAACCGGCCGAGAAGACGAGGGTGCAAGCCAGGACGAGAAGGCCGAAGCGGCGCAGCACTTGCCTAGGCACGTGACCGTCTCCCCCGCAAAAAAAAGGCAACAACCGGCAAGAGTACGGCATAGGTCAAACTGAGCAGAACAAAGCTCAGCAGCACCCAGCGGCCGAGTTGCTCCAGCTCCGTGAGGTTGGCCGGTACCCTGGCGATGCAAAAAAAAGCGGGAAGAAGCAGGTAGACCAAAGGGTCGTGCTTCTCCAGGTGGAGAAGCTGCATGGAACCCAGCGCCACCAGGTAGAAGGCAATGGCCAGGCCCAGGTAGGCGGCCAGCAGCCAGACGACGATCATCAGGATTTCCGCCCGCTCAAACAGCAGGGCGGGAAAGTCGAGGGCGCGCGTCAGGTCGAGGATGGGGTAGAGCAAACCTGCCAGGTGCTGCGGCCCCAGGACGGCGATCGCGATGATATAGGTGACGGTATAAACGGCGGCCACCAGGGCCAGCCCGCGCCAGACGGCCCCCGCACCCTGGTCGGGCCGGTGGAGGAAGGCCATGGTAAAGACCATCTGACCGTAACCCTGGTAGGCTCCCAGCGCCGCGAGCGTGCCCAGGGCTAGAGGGCCCCAGCCCTGGGCCGCGATCGGCAACAGGTTATGATAATCGACGCTGGTTTGAAAGAGGAGGAAAATAAGGACGAGAAAAACGAAGACGATGGGGAAAAAGACCTGCGCGAGGCGGGCAAGAGCGTTGATCCCGTGACGCACGGCATACGCGGCGACGAAGAGCATCGTCCCCATGGTCACTTCCGGCGGTGTTTGGGGCAAAAGGAAAAACTTGATGCTGTCGGTAACGAGGCGCAACTGGGCGCTGGCCGCCACCAGGAAGTGGAGCAGGAGCCACAGGCTGAGGACCTTACCGAAAAACGCGCCCAGCAAAGCTTCGTTGTAGGCGACGGCCGTCCGGCCGGGAAACTTCAACTGCAGCCGCGCGATGGACCCGGCGGCCAAGGCGATAAACAGGCCGGCCAGGAGCAGGGTCAACCAGCCGTCGCGGCCCGCGGTGTGTACCACCAGCCGCGGCATGACCAGGTAGTTGCCACCTGCGACGGCAAAGGCTGTAAGAAGACTGAGCTGTAAGTCGGAAATGCGGTCGGCGAACTCCCGAGGGTCCCGCAAGGACTACCACCCGCCTCGCTTGCGGTTGAGCTGGCGCCGCCGGTCCAGCGGCCGCAGCATCACCGGCCGACCGGTGAGAGCGCGGATGGGCGCGCGAAAGAAGGCGTCCTTCCAGTCGTTGCGGCGGTAGGGCACAAAGGGGGAAAGATAGACCACGCCGAAACTCTTCAGGCAAACCATATGCACGTTGATAATGATGAAGCCGAGAACCACGCCGTAGAGTCCCAGCACACCGGCGGCCACGGTCAGCGGAAAGCGGAGGATGCGGAAGGAAATGGCGAGGTTGTAAGCAGGGATGGCAAAGGAAGCGATGGCGGTCAGGGCAACTATGACCACCATGATAGGGCTCACCAACCGCGAGCGCACGGCGGCGTCGCCGATGATGATGCCCCCGACGATGCCAATGGTCTCGCCGATGGGCCGCGGCAACCGCGCCCCCGCTTCCCGCAAGAGTTCAAAGGCCATTTCCATAATGAGGGCCTCCACCACCGCCGGAAAAGGAATGCCCTGGCGGGTGGCGGCGATGGCCATGGCCAGAGGCGTGGGCCAGAGACCCGGGTGGTAGCTGGTGAGGGCCACATAGATGGCCGGGAGAAAAGTGGCCACGTAGGAACCGGCGATGCGTAAAAAACGCAAGAGCGAACCGATGAGCCACCGCTCGTAATAGTCCTCGGGACTGGTGAAGAAGTGGCCGAAAACCGAAGGGGCCATAATGACAAAGGGCGTGCCGTCGACGAGGATGGCCACCCGCCCCTGAAGGATGCCCGCCACCACCTTGTCTGGCCGTTCGCTGTACTGCACCTGGGGGAAGAGAGAAAAAGGGCTGTCCTCGATCAACTGCTCGAGCTCGCCCGTTTCTGTGACGTGGTCGATGTCGATGGTTTCCAGCCGCTTTCTGACTTCCTCCACCACCTCCGGCCGGACGATGCCCTCAACGTAGGCGAGGGCGCAGTCGGTCTGAGAGCGGCGCCCGACGCGAAACTGCTTGATCTTAAAATGCGGATCACGCAGGTGCCGGCGCAGCAGGGCCGTATTGGTACGTAAGGTCTCGGTAAAGCCGTCCCGCGGCCCGCGCACCAGGGATTCGGTAATCGGCTCCTCGACGGCACGGCTGGGCCAGCCGCGGGTGTTAAGGATAAGGGCCCAGGCCGTGCCCTCGACGAGGAAAGCCGCGTCGCCTGACAAGACGGCGACCACGATTTCTTCGACCTCGCTGGTGCGGCGCAGCTCGCCTACGGTGATGGCCCGGCGCTCCAGGCACGCCAGTACCTCTCCTGCCGCCAGGCAGCCGTTTCGTTCCCGGGCCATCGCCAGTTCGAGCATTACCGGCTTAAGGATTTCTTCGTCCACCGCGTCCCGCCTGACGAGGCCGTCGACGTAGATGGCCGCCCCCGGGAGCGGCTGCCCCGCTACCTCGAAGCGGCGGAAGACGACATCGTCGCTGCCGCCGAGGTAGCGGCCGAGCAGTTCCAGGTTATGGGAAAGCCTTGTTCCCAAGCGCGGCACCGCCTCTTCGCGGCCACGGGGCGGCGCCTGCACCAGGGGTAGGGGTTTCTTGGGGGGTTTGGGGCCACGCACCGGATCCGGCTCCTCTTGCGCGCCCGGCCCGCCGAGGGCGAAGGCGGCCGGGCGGGAGTAAGGTCGGCTTTAGTTTAAGCGCCTCTCACCGGGCTTATGCGGCATATTTGGCCGGGCCCCGCATAAGATTGCCAGTAGGGGGTGAAAGGATGCTGGTCAAGAGCCGCAAGCTCCTGGCAATGCCGGTGGTCAGCCTGGCCGACGGGCAACAACTGGGACGGGTTCGCGCGCTGGTAGTCGATCCCCGCGCGCTGGCGGTGGTGGCCCTTGCCCTGGAAGGGAAGGGCATTTTCAAGGAACAACGGGTCGTCCCCTTCGCCGCCGTGAAAAGCATCGGGGAGCACGCTGTAACCATCGAAGAGGGCGGCGCCGTGATGCGTCTTTCCCAGGCACCCGAACTAGTGCCCCTGGTGCGGCAGCCGGCCAGCCTGGTGGGTGCCCACGTCATCAGCGAGGAAGGGCGCTTCCTGGGCACGGTGGAGGAGTATCTCTTCACTGTGGAAGGTAGTATCGACCACTTCGTTATTACCGGCGGCGCCTGGCGCAGCTTCGTCCAGGGCAAGGCTTTGCTGCCGGCCCAGGCGGTGCGCACCGTGGGGCAGGGAAGCATCATCGTCAAGGCGCAAACCGGCGAACAACTTACCTGGACGGGGGGAAGGGCAAGCAGCTTGCGTGAAGGCTGGCGCAAATTCTTAAGTTTTGCCCGCGGCCCGGGTGGACCCCAAGAAAACGGACCGCCCCCGGCAGCGCAGCCATAATCGCCCCAAAGAGCGCCGGCCCATCCCCCTAGTCGAAGAGCTGCGAGACGGAAAGGTCTTCGTGGATGCGGATAATCGCTTCCCCCAAAAGCGGGGCCACCGACAATACTTTGAGCTTGGGCGATTGCTTTGCCGCTGGCAGCGGAATGGTGTTGGTAACCACGACTTCACCCAAAGGAGCGCGGTCAAGCCTTTCCACGGCCGGACCGGAAAGCACCGGATGCGTGCAGCAGGCATAAACCGCGCGGGCGCCCTTTTCCATAAGCGCTGCGGCCGCCTGGGTGATGGTACCCGCGGTATCAATAATGTCGTCGACGAGAATGGCCGTCCTCCCGCTTACTTGCCCGATGAGGTGCATGACCTCCGCCACGTTCGGGGCCGGGCGCCGCTTGTCGATGATGGCGATTTCCGCCCCGATGCGCTCAGCCAGATCCCGTGCCCTGGTCACGCCGCCCACGTCCGGGGAAACGACGACCACGTTTTCCAGATGCCGCTCGCGGTAGTATTGCGCCAGGATGGGCACCCCGGGAAGGTGATCCAGGGGGATGTCAAAAAAGCC
The DNA here is from genome assembly GCA_014360105.1 of Clostridia bacterium. Classification (GTDB taxonomy): domain Bacteria; phylum Bacillota; class DSM-521; order Neomoorellales; family SLTJ01; genus JACIYD01. The sequence goes on along the minus strand of JACIYD010000064.1, from coordinate 3,607 downwards.
CTGAATAGCTCCGGCGTGGAGATCCATGGCCAGCACGCGCCGCGCTCCGGCCTGTACCAGGAGGTTGGCCACGAGCTTGGCGGAAATGGGCTCGCGGCCCCGTGTCTTGCGCTCCTGGCGGGCATAACCGTAGTACGGGATCACCGCCGTAATGCGGCGCGCCGAAGCCCGGCGCAACGCATCGATCATGATCAGGAGTTCCATCAGATTATCGTTTACCGGGAAGCAGGTGGGCTGGATGACAAAGACGTCTGCCCCGCGTACGCTTTCGCCTATGGCGACACTGATTTCACCGTCACTAAACCGTTTCACTTCGGCCGCGCCCAAGGGTATGCCCACATAGGCGGCGATCTCTTCGGCCAGGAGCCGGTTAGCGTTGCCGGAAAAGATCTTCAAACGATTGTTCAACCCTTGCCCTCCTCCACGACCGGCGTCCCGGCCGAACAGGACGACCGGTGCTAAGCGTTTTCCCCTTCTTCCTTTTCGTCTTTTTCCGCCCTTTTCCTCCCTTTTTTGGCCGGCCAGCCGGCAATATTTGCCTGGCGACTGCGGGCCACCCCCAGGGAGCCAGGGGGTACGTTCTTCGTGATGGTCGAGCCGGCGCCGACCACCGCACCGCGGCCCACGCGCACGGGCGCCACCAGATTGGTATTGCTGCCGATGAAAGCCTCGTCCTCGATGAAGGTGGGCCATTTGCGCTCGCCGTCGTAGTTGCAGGTGATGGTGCCCGCCCCGATGTTCACGCCGCGGCCGACGACGGCATCACCCAGATAAGTGAGGTGGGGTACCTTCGTGCCTTCGCCGATCTCGCACTTCTTAATCTCGACAAAGTCCCCCACCTTCACCCGCGCCGCAAGCCGCGTCCCCGGCCGGAGGTAGGCAAAGGGGCCGATCTGACAGCCGTCGCCCACTTCACTTTCTACGACCACCGCATATTGTACCACCACGTGATTGCCCAGCCGAGAAGCACGGACGGTGGTAAACGGCCCAATCTCGCACTCCTCCCCTACCACCGTCTGCCCCTGAAGGAAGGTACCGGGATGAAGGATCGTATCCCGCCCCACCTCAACGGTCGCGTCGACGTAGGTGGTCGCCGGGTCGACCAGGGTGACGCCGCCCGTCATCAGGGCAGCGTTAATGCGCCGCCGGAGCACGGCCGTGGCCGCGGCCAGGTCCGCGCGCGAGTTGATGCCCATCGTCTCCTCCGCCGCAGCCTCCAGGGCGGCCACCCGCGCCCCCCGGCGGACGAGGACGGCGAGGGCGTCGGGCAGATAATACTCGCCTTGAGCGTTGTCCGTCCCCACCTCACGCAGCGCGCTGAAGAGTGCCTCGCGGGCAAAACAGTAAATGCCGGTATTAACCTCCTGTACCGCCAGTTCTGCCGTCCCGGCATCCTGTTCCTCCACCACCGCCAGCACCCTACCGTCCGCACCCCGGATTACCCGCCCGTAGCCGGCCGGGTCGTCCCGGTGCGCGGTAAGGAGAGTCGCCTGGGCCCCCGCGGCCAGGTGCTGCTCGAACAATCGGCGCAGCGTCTCGGCTTGCAAGAGAGGGGTATCGCCGCAGACCACGAGCAGCGTGTCCGCCGTCGCGGGGAGGGCAGCCTCGGCTTTAAGCACGGCGTCGCCCGTACCACGTGGCGGGTCCTGGTAGGCATAGCGGTATCCTTCGCCCAAGGCCTGGCGCACGCTTTCCCCCTGGTGACCGATGACGATCACCTGCTCCTCAACGCCCGCTTCTCTAAGCGCCGCAACCACATATTCGATCATCGGCTTACCCGCCAGCGGGTGTAGCACCTTAGGATGCCGCGACCGCATCCGTTTGCCCTGGCCGGCGGCCAGAACCACGCCCACCACCTGCGTCATCGCCGGCAAACCTCCTCCCCTGTCAGAAGCCTTTCTGCAACAACCCTTCCGCGAGGACGAAGTCCTCCGGATGATCAAGGTCGAAGCCCACGGCCGCGTGGGGTACGGGAACGGTCACGCCCCGCAGACCCAAAAGGGAAGAAAACCGCGCTTCCGCCTCCGCGAGAGACAAGCGGCGCAAGAGGAAGCGCAACAGAAACCACGGGCCGATCAGGCGGGCGAGCCGCACCGGACTCTTGCGCAGGCGCATGATGTCCGCGCCGCGGCGGCAGGCGGGGACGGCCACTTCCGGCCGCACCAGGAAGAGATTGCCCCCGGTGAAACTGCCCTCGCGCAGGTGAACATAGGTACGGCGGCCGCCGGGACAGAAGGCCTCGTAGACCCGGCGCTCGACGATACTGTAAAAGAAATCGTAACGCGCCAAAAGAGGGGTGCAACGCGCCAGGAAGTCGCCCACTGCCACCGGCGTGAGCAGTGGTACGTCTGCCGTGGCCACCAGCAACCAGGTCCGCGGTTGGAAGGCGTCCAGGCCTTTTTCCAGGGTATCAATGAGGTTGTTCCCGCCCGGTACCAGTTCGATCTCCGGCTCCCAGAGTCCGGCCAGCCGCTCCCGCGGGCCCGCCACTCCCAGCCGCTGTACGGCGGGGCATTGCCGCAACGCCTTGACCACGTAGGTGACCATGGGGTATCCCGCCAGTGGCCTAAGCGGCCGGTATTCCTCGGACCGCTTGTCGTCGCCTCCCGCAAGCACCAGGGCTTCGACGTTTAGCTCCGCCACTAGGGCTGCGCCCCTCGCCGTTCTTCTTGCTCCAAGAGGCACTGGAGCATCCGGTATTCTGCGTTCTCGATGTGCTGCTCTGCCAGCCTTCTCGCCAGTGCCCCGTTTCGCCTGGCCACCGCTTCGACGATCTGCTTGTGCTCCGCCAGCATTTCCTGCATCCGTCCCGGCGTGGCCAGAGATGCGGCACGCAGGCGCTGGATCTGCTCCCGAAGATTGCCGATGATCTGGACCAATCGCTGGTTGCGGCTGGCCCGGTAAAGCAGATCGTGAAATTCAGTGTCTGCCTCCACCAGGCGGGAAAGGTCGCCTTCTTCCACGCGCCGCGCCACAAAGTGAAGCCGGCGCTCCAGTTCCTCCAGCTCTTCCTCGGTGATTCTTTCTGTGGCCAACTCGGCAGCCAGCCCCTCAAGAGCGGTACGGATCTCAAAGACGTCGGCCACGTCCTTGGCCGATAATGAGGCAACATAGGCGCCTTTGCGGGGCACCATCACCGCGTAGCCCTCGAGCTCGAGCCGCCGGATGGCTTCACGCACCGGCGTGCGGCTTACCCCCAACTCTTCGGCGAGCTGGACCTCCATCAACCGCTCGCCCGGGGCGAGGTCACCCTTGACGATGGCCTCCCGCAGCGCTTCGAAAACCAGCTCCCGCAGGGGGCGCAAGTTCTCTACCTGGATCGGTTCCAGCCTGGCGATGTCCGTTCCCTCCCCAACCGGTCTTTGCCTTCTAGACTAGCGTATGCGCGAACCACGCCTCATAACCCGCCTCCCGGGCCCGCGCTACGATGGACCGTGCGGCGGCGGCGTCGGGGGCCAGCGCCGCAAGCGTAGGGCCGCTGCCGCAAAGCAGCACCTTCTCCGCCCCCCAGGCCAGCAATTTCTCCCGCAAGAGCGCTGCCGCAGGATAATGCGCGAAAACAACCGGCTCCAGGTGGTTGCCCAGAGCCGCAATCACCCGCTCCCGT
>JACIYD010000063.1 GCA_014360105.1 Clostridia bacterium | reverse complement strand
GCCTGCTTGATTACCTCTACGCTACCGAGCGGTTGTGCCTCACAGTTGGCGATGACGGGGAAGGACGGTTCCCGCCAGGTAACTTTGGCGAAATCGCCGGCCAGCCTTTCCACCGCCGGGGCCATCAGCGGTGAATGAAACGGCCCGCTCACCTCCAGGAAGACCACCCTCTTCGCTCCCGCTTCGCGGCACAAGGCGGCCGCCCTTTCCACCGCGGCGCGCCAGCCGCTGATGACCACTTGGCCGGGGCCGTTCAGATTGGCCACCACCACCGTGCCCGCCTCCGTGGCGGCGGAGCACGCCTCCTCCACTTGCTCTTTGGCCAGCCCCAGCACGGCGGCCATCGCCCCCTGCCTTGCCGGCACCGCCTCCTCCATGTAACGGCCACGCTGACGCACGAGCCACGCCGCCTCGTCCGCCGCCAGGACACCGGCGGCCGCGAGCGCACTGTACTCACCCAGGCTGTGGCCGGCCACGAAATCGGGCACGAGCCCAGCCTCTTGCAGCATGAAATAGGAAGCAAGACTGGTCACCAGGACCGCCGGCTGGGTATTGGCCGTCTCCGCCAAACGCGCGGCCGGACCGCTAAAACAGAGCTCGCTCAGCTTTTCGCCCAGGCGTGCGTCCACCGCGGCAAAGAGCGCCCGTACCCCGGCATACGCCGCGAAAAGGTCCTGTCCCATCCCCACGTACTGCGAGCCTTGCCCCGGAAAGACGAAGGCCAGTTTGCCCATGGACCTCACCCTTGCTGCTGGCCGTCACTGATCAATCTATGTAGCGCGGCCAGGATCTCTTCCGCCTCTTTCATGATGCGGCGGATGATCTCTTCTACCGGGAGAACGTCATTGATCAAGGCGGAACTCTGTCCCGCCATCACCGAACCGTACTCCACGTCCCCCTCGACGATGGCCGCCCGCAGCCTGCCGACGCCCAGGGCGGCGAGTTCCTCCGGAGAAGCCCCCTGTTTTTCCATCTGCTCGTACTGGCGGGCCAGCTTATTCTTCAGCACCCGCACCGGGTGGCCGGTGAGCGCACCGGTAACCACCGTATCCCGGTCCCGCGCCTGGATGATGCGCTCCTTGACCCGGGGGTGCGCCGTGCACTCGGTACTGCAGACAAAGCGCGTCCCCATTTGGATGCCCACCGCACCCAGGGCGAGCGCCGCCACCAGGCCCCGACCGTCGGCGAAGCCGCCGGCGGCAATCACCGGCTCCTCAACCGCATCAACCACCTGGGGCACCAGCGGCAGCGTGGCCACCTCACCGATGTGGCCGCCGGATTCCAGGCCCTCGGCAATAAAGGCGTCGGCCCCCGACCGCGCCAGGCGCCGCGCCAGGGCCACCGAAGAGACTACCGGGATGACCTTGATTCCCGCTTCTTTGAGGCGCGCCAGATATTTTCCCGGATTGCCGCCGCCCGTGGTTACCACCGGTACGCGGGCCTCAATGGCCAGATCGATGACCTCCTCCACGTAAGGCGACATCAACATCACGTTCACCCCAAAGGGGCGGTCGGTTACCCTTCGTACCTTGGCAATTTCGGCCGCCACGACCGACGCGGGAAAGTTGGCGGCGCCGATGATGCCCAGCCCCCCGGCGCGCGACACCGCGCCGGCCAGCTCGCCCGTGCCCGCCCAGGCCATGCCTCCCTGCAAAATGGGGTATTCGATGTCCAAAAGCTCGCACAAGACGGTCCGCAACATGGTTAATACCCACCGCCTACTTCCTAAGCTCATAACCTTGCGCCAGTACGGCCGGCGTCCTTGCTCCAGCGCACCACGGCCGCCCCCCAGGTAAAACCGGCGCCAAAAGCCGCCAGGAGGACGCGGTCTCCCGCCTTGAGCTGCCCGGTACGACTGGCCTCGTCCAGCGCTACCGGGATTGAGGCGCTCGACATGTTCCCGTAACGGTCCAGATTAATCGCCACTTTCTCCTCCGGCAGACCCAGCCGCCTGCGCGCGGCGTCGATGATCCGCAGATTTGCCTGGTGGGGCACAAAAAGGTCGATATCGGCGGGGGCAAGGCCGCATTGCTGCAGACTGGCCAGAGAGACTTCCTCCATATACCGGACGGCAAAGCGGAAGACCTCCCGTCCCTGCATGTGAATGGTATGGAGCCGCTGCTGGACCGTAGCTTCCGAGGCTGGCAGGCGCGAGCCCCCCGCCGGCTGAAAAAGCCACTTGCCTCCGCTGCCGTCGGCCGCCATCTTGGCGGCGAGGATGCCGTAACCCTCCGGCACCGGTCCCAAGACAACCGCGCCGGCCCCATCACCAAAAAGTACGCAGGTATTGCGGTCGCTCCAGTTGACGATGCGGCTGAAAGTCTCGGCGCCGATAAGCAGGACGTAGCGCGCAAAGCCGCCGCCGATCAATTGGCCTCCCAGGACCAGTCCGTACAGAAAGCCGGAACAGCCGGCCTCCAGGTCAAAGGCCCAGGCCTTCCTTGCCCCCAACCGGTCTTGAACCAGGCAGCCGGTGGCGGGAAAAGCCATGTCGGGCGTGACCGTGGCGACGATGATGAGATCCAGTTCTGCCGCCCGCACCCCGGCGTCATCCAGGGCCTGACGCGCCGCTTCCAGGCAGAGATCAGAGGTGGCCTGCAAGGCGCTGGCACGGCGCCGCTCCCTGATTCCGGTGCGCTCCCGGATCCAGGCATCGCTGGTATCCACGATCTGCGTTAGATCCTCGTTGGTAACGACCTCTTCCGGCAGGTACGATCCCGTACCGATGATCCCGGCCGCGCCCAAAGCGCTTCCCCCCTAACCGACTTGGTCGAAGGCCTTGCTCAGAGCGGCGACGAAATTGCTGGCCACGCAATGCCGCGCTACCCGGACCGCACTTTCAATCGCCCTCGCCTTGGAGCTGCCGTGGCAGACAAGGCTCACGCCTTTCACGCCGAGGAGCGGCGCTCCGCCGTACTCGGCATAATCCAGGCGCCGCCAGAGAGAACGGAGCGCCGGCAGGGCCAGAGCCGCCCCCGCCCGGGCCACGGGGCGATTGACCAGCTCGTGGCGGAGCATCGCCAGCAGAGCTGCGGCCAGACCCTCGCCGAACTTCAGGATGGCGTTGCCCACGAAGCCGTCGCAGACGACCACATCGGCGGCGCCCAGGGGAATGTCCCGCGGCTCCACGTTACCGATGAAATTGAGCCCGGAGGCGGCCAGGAGGTCCCAGGCGGCCAGGGTCAGCTCGTTTCCCTTGTTTCGTTCGGTGCCGATGTTTAAGAGGCCGACCCGGGGTCGGGAGAGCCCGAGCACCTTTTCGGCGTAAATGGCCCCCATTTGGGCGAACTGCAGCAAGTGCTGCGGCCGGCAATCGACGTTTGCCCCCACGTCAAGCAGCAACCTGCCGCCGACAATGGTGGGGACAATCGTGGCGATTGCCGGCCGCATAATGCCCTCAATGCGACCCAGCGTTAAGAGGGCGGCGGCCATTTGTGCCCCCGTGTTGCCCGCCGAGACCAGACCGTCGGCCTCGCCTGCCTTGACCAGCTGGGTGGCCACCCCGATGGACGATCCCTTCTTGCGGCGCAGTGCCATTGCCGGCTGGTCGTCCATGGCAATGTATTCCGGCGCGTGGACGATCCTGATGTTTTTTACGCGGCAGCCAATTTTCTTCAATTCCTCGGCAATGACCTCTTCGCGGCCGACGAGAATAACCTCGCCGCGGTGATCTCTTGCGGCGGCTACCGCCCCGCGGATGATCTCGGCCGGCGCGTGGTCACCTCCCATGGCATCTACCGCGATGCGCATGGCCTGCCCTCCCCGACCTCTTCACTCTTGACCGCCACCACCACGAACTGGCCCTTGAAAACCGTTTCCCCTTTCACCTGGGAATAAACCGACACCAGCACCGTCGGGCCCCGGACGACCTTTACCACGGCTTTGGCGATTACCTTTTCCCCCACGTACACCGGCCGGCGATAACGTACGCGAGCGCTGCCCGTGAGGACCAGGGCGGCATCGATGACGGCCACCGCCAGCGAATTGGCCTGAGCAAAAAGGTAATGGCCGCGCGCAATCTTGCTTCTCTCGAGCACCATCGCCGGGGTGATTTCCATCACCGAAATGGCCGTCTTGCCTAATTCTAAATGGACGAGTTCGCCGATGAGTTCGGTTTCGGAAAGCGAGCGCACCTGTCCGTACGCCTGGCGCGCCACCGCGCGCACCCGCTCCCTTAATTCCGGAATACCCAGGGCAAGCCGGTCAAGACGTACGGTCTGCACGCTCACGCCGAAAAGCCGGGCGAGCTCCTCGTCCGTCGCAAAGGGATTCTCCTGGAGCACGGCTCCCAGGCGCTGCTGGCGTTCCAGCCGCCGGTCGCCACGCCCGGACAAGGCCATTTCCTATGACCTCCTGTTAACACTAGGCAACAGTAGTATATTATACCGGTTGAGGACCATGCAAGCCGGAACTGCGTTATCCCCCGTTTGCGTCCTGCGGTCTTTGGCCCCTCGTTGGCGTGAGGTGAAATAAAAAGAGGGATACCGTGCCGGCACCCCCCAAACGACGCCGCTTTGCCGGGTTCTTCCTATTCCTCCTTGGCCACGACCTCGCGCCCCCGATAGTAGCCGCAGTGCGGACAGACGTGGTGCGGCCGTTTTGGTTCGTGGCACTGGGGACAGGCAACAAGGCCGGGCGTTTGCACCCGGGCCCAGATGGACCGCCGCTGGTTCTTCCGCGCTTTAGAAACTCTTCTTTTCGGTACCCCCACTTTGCTTGCCTCCCGCCGATCGCTTAGTCTTCTTCTTGTCGCGCCTCCGGCCGTGCCGCCCATAAATCCTTTAAAGCGGCCAGGCGCTCATCCTTTGGTTCAACGGCGCAGGCGCACGGACCTTCCTTGAGTTCTCGCCCGCAATAGGGACAGAGACCGGGGCAGTCGGGCCGGCAGAGCGCCTTCATCGGCAGCGCCAGGACCAGCGCTTCCGTGACGGCCTCTTTCAGATCAATCTCCTCACCCGCGAAAAGGCGCGCCTGTTCCTTTGCCTTCTCGTCCAGCAGTGCGGCCTGCGAGGAAGGGACAAACTCCTCTTCCAGCGGGGCGACTACCTTTTCGGCAAAAGGCGCCAAACACCGGCTGCACTCCCGGCGCACCCTTGCCTCGACCCGCCCCACGACGCTCAGCACGGCGCGGCCGCTGGTTACCTTGCCCGACACACGTACGGGCTCGATAAAGGTAATCGTCTCCCCGGCCAGGGTAAGGGGCGCCAGTTCCTGCTGAAAGGAAAAGCTTTCACTTTGCCCGGGGTGGCGCCGCAGTTCGGCCACATGGATGCGCATGCTTTAACCCCCGTTCAGGGCCGGCGTTATTATAGCCAACGCTTCTAATTCCTGTCAAGCAAGCATAAATAGGCACCGGGGAGGGAGAAGCGATGGTCTCGCCCCGGCCAAGCCGGACCGGCATGGCGGTTCTCGTCTTTGCCGTCCTCATTCTCACCCATCCCCAGGCCACTTTTGAGGCCGCCGCTAATGCTCTGGCCATCTGGTGGCAGGTGGTCGTTCCGGCGCTCTTGCCCTTCTTCCTCGTCTCTCAGCTCCTTCTCCGCCTGGGCGTCTTCCAGTTCCTGGCAGCCTTTCTCGAACCCCTCACTCGTCCTCTTTTTTGTCTACCCGGCGCAACGGGCCTGGTAATCGCCCTGGGTTACAGTTCCGGTCCGCCTTTGGTGGCCAGCCTGGTGGCCGAACTGCGCCGCCGCGGCCTCTTGAGCCGCGAAGAAGGGGAAAAGCTCCTCTGCTTTACCCATAACGCCAGCCCGCTTTTCCTGCTCGGGGCGGTGCCAGTAGGCATGCTGGGCAATCCCGCCCTCGGCCCCACCCTGGCCAGTGCCCACTATCTGGCAAACCTCACTCTGGGGCTGCTCTGGCGCTGGTACGGTCGCCGCCCGGCCACGGCCTTCCCGGGGCGCGGGCGGCCGGTGTTCACCGCCCTCCCCCGCATCCAAGAAGAAGAAAACCACCCGTGGGGTAGTCTCTTCCAGGATGCCCTTTGGCATTCTTGCCGTACGCTGCTCCTCGTAGGCGGTTACCTGGTGATGGCCGCGGTTTTGCTGGCACTTCTCAAGGATTTGCGTTTGCTGCCGCCGCTGGCGCGCTGCCTCGGCTTCTTCCTGGGCTGCTTTTCCCTCGCCCCTTCCCTGGGCCCGGCCCTGGCCGCCGGCCTGGTAGAGATGACCCTGGGCACCCAACAGGCCTGCCAGACCGCGGCCCCCCTGCTAGACCGCCTCACCGTGGCCAGCCTTATCCTGGGCTGGTCCGGCCTGTCCGTCCACGGCCAGGTGGCCGGCGTTCTTGCCGGCACCGACCTGCGCCTGGCGCCCTACCTGATCAGCCGGCTTGCCCAGGCCTTACTGGCGGCGCTCTACCTCCCCCTTTTTCTGCCCGCCAGTCTGCCCGCCTTTCTGCCCAGCACACCCCTTCCGCCATTGCCGTGGCCGGTAATCTTCGCCCAAAGCTGTCGCCTGCTGGGCCTAAGCCTCGCCCTGGTGTTTGCCGCCGCTTTGACCTCCCGGATCTTTCTCAGGCCGTTCTGGCGCGGCGTGCCTTAAGTTCCTGCCGCCCCTGCTTGACGCCCGCCAGCGCCTTTTCCAAGGTCAGCTCCAGTCGGCCCAAGAGCTCGTCTGCGTAGCTCTCGGCGCCATGGTGGATTTCCTGTGCCGCCGTCTCCGCCTTACGCAGCAGCTCTTGCGCCCGCGCGCTCGCCTGTTTAAAGATCTCCGTTTCCTGGAGGTAACGCTCTGCTTCCTGCCGCGCCGCTTCCCTAATTTCTTCCGCCCGCCGCCCGGCCTCTGCCAGGATCTTCTCCCGCTCACGGGCCAGGCGCCGTGCTTCGCCGATTTCCGCGGGAAGCATGCCGCGCAACTGGTCTAAGAGATCGAGGAATGTCCGCGCTTCCACCATTACTTTGCCCGTCAGGGGAATCCGCGTGGCGTTCTCGACCAGTTCTTCCAGGCGGTCCACCATTTGCAAAACACCGCTGCTTTCCCTCTCCGCACCCCGTAACTCAGTGCCCAAGACCTGACACACCCCCTAGCGTCCAGCGGTAAACGAGTACTTTCGTGTCGCCGTAACGGTATTCCCGGGTAAGGTGCAAAGCGCCAAAGGTGGCCACCGCCTCTTCTTTTCCCGCCACTTGCGCCAGGAAACGGCCGTCTTCGGCCAAGATTCTTCCCTCGGCCACCGCTTCTCCCACCCGGGCCAACCATCCTTCCCCGTAAGGCGGATCGGCAAAAACTATGGTAAATTGCTCCTGCTGCGCCGCCAGGCGCCGCAGGGCACGCAACACATCAAGGCACCAAACGGTTGCCCCCTCCACAAGCGCGGTCCGCCGGATGTTGGCCCTGATCAGGGCACAATTGGCCGGCTTGCCCTCGACAAAGAGCACTCTGGCAGCCCCACGACTTAAGGCCTCCAGGCCGATGCTCCCGCTGCCCGCAAAGAGATCGAGAAAAGAAGCCCCGACTACGCCGGCGCCCAGGATGTCGAAGATCGACTGCCGCACCCGCGCCAGCGTAGGCCTGGTGTGTTGCCCGGGCGGCCCCTTAATGAAAAGGCCTTTGGCTCTTCCGCCGATAATGCGCAAACCGCTCTACCCACCAAAAAATTTTTGCCCTGTGGCGTATAATCTTCCCCGGAAGTGGTACATAATACTACTGCCGAAGAGCTTAGAGGTTATTACCAAATAACCCTCCCCCATGAGCTCTTCATCCGGTTTCTCCTCTCCCAAGGA
>JACIYD010000062.1 GCA_014360105.1 Clostridia bacterium | reverse complement strand
GCAGTGGCGGGCCAGAACCGCCGGGTCGGTAGTATTCAGGTAGCGAGCCGGAATAATAACATCGGTATCGATGTCGTCCCCGAATTTCCAGACGCGTCCTTCAAACCGCATGACCGTTGCCTTCCCCTCTATTTCCCAGGCGTAATTTCCCGCCTTCGTTTGTGCGGCCGCGCCCCGTGGGGTACTCCCCCCGAAAATGCCAGTTTCTGGTGTAGGCCTGGGTTTGCTCCCGCGACCGCAAGCCGGTGGACCAGCGTAACACGCGAGCCTCCTGCTCCGGCGGGCTACCAGGCCGAGGCGCCATCCCTGGCGCCACGGCCGCTTCGGCCGTCCATGGCCTCCGGCCCGCCTCCGCCCTCGGCCGCGTTAACGCTGGTTATCCACCATCTTGCCAGGTCGCTTGGACCAAATCCCAGGCCTGCCCCCTGCAATTTCCCGCCTTCGTTTGTGCGGCCGCGCCCCGTGGGGTACTCCCCCGAAATTCCAGTTTCTGGGGCTAGGCCTAAGTTTGCTCCCGCGACCGCAACCCGGTGGACCGATGTCGCCGCGAGCCTCGTACTTCAGCGGGCTCCCGGCTCGTGCGCGCCATCCCTGGCGCCGCGGGAGCTGGTGGCCGTCCATGGCCTTCGTAGGCTTGCGCTGTCGCTTGCACGTAAAGCCCGGCTCGCCATGAGGCTAAAAGTCTTGCGCTGGCAGCCAAAGACCGCCCGGCAAAAATCGAGATACGCCAAACCCGCCCCCATCTTGCCAGGTAGTCTTGCAAATCCCAGGCCTGCCCCCGCAGCGGCGTGGTCTTGCGGCCCCGATGGCGTAGGCCGTTCATACCAGCTCTTCCGGACTGGCAATGCGGCCCAAGACGGCGCTAGCGGCCGCGACCGCCGGATTGGCCAGGTAGACCTCGCTCTCCACGTGGCCCATGCGCCCGACGAAATTACGGTTGGTGGTGGCCACGGCCCTTTCCCCCCGGGCGAGGACACCCATATGGCCTCCGAGACACGGCCCGCAGGTGGGCGTGCTCACCGCGGCCCCGGCCTCGAGGAAAACGTCGATGAGGCCTTCCTTGATCGCCTCGCGCATCACCCTGGCCGTGCCCGGGATGACGATACAGCGCACCCGCCGATGCACCCGCTGCCCGCGCATCACCTGAGCGGCCTGGCGCAAGTCCTCCAGCCAGCCGTTGGTACAGGAGCCGATGACCACTTGGTCGATCTCGATGCCACGCGCCTCGCTTACGGGATGGACGTTTTCCGGCGAGGGCGGGTAGGCGACCTGCGGCTCCAGGCCACGGACGTCGATCTCGATGACTTCCGCGTAGGCGGCGTCGGCATCGCTGGTAAAAAGGCGATAAGGCCGTTTCGCCCGCTTTTCCACGTAGTTGATGGTCGCCGCGTCGGGGATGAAAATGCCGTTCTTGGCCCCCGCCTCCACGGCCATGTTGGCCATGCTAAAGCGGCCGGGCATGGAAAGGCGGCTGATGGTCTCGCCGGTAAACTCCAGCGCCATGTAACGCGCTCCGTCCACGCCGATCTTGCCGATGGTGTAAAGGATGAGATCCTTGCCGCCCACCCAGGGCCGCAAGGAACCGTAGTAAACCAGTTTCAGGGTCTCCGGTACCCTGAACCAGGCCTCGCCGGTGGCCAGCGCCGCCGCCATATCGGTACTGCCGATGCCGGTAGCAAAAGCCCCCAGCGCGCCGTAGGTACAGGTATGCGAGTCAGCCCCGATCACCAGGTCGCCCGGCAGCACCAGGCCTTCCTCCGGGAGGAGGCAGTGCTCGATGCCCAGGCGGCCTACCTCGTAATAGTGGGTGATACCGTACTCCCGGGCAAAGTCGCGCACCAGTTTGGCCTGCTCGGCCGAGGGGATGTCCTTGTTGGGCGTGAAGTGATCCGGTACGAGTACCACCCGCTCCGGATCGAAGACGCGGCCAAGACCAAGCTTTTGAAACTCCTGGATGGCCAGGGGAGCCGTGATGTCGTTACCCAAGACCAGGTCGACCCTGGCGTTAATCAATTGCCCCGGTCGTACTTCCTCCAGCCCGGCGTGCGCCGCCAGGATTTTTTCCGTAATGGTCTGGCGCAAAGTCAATCGCTGCCCCCCTGCTGTATCTCTCGTGTACATTTACCGGCAAGCACCGCGTCGCCGTACTCAAAGGCCAGTTTGTTCAAGGCGTTGATATAGGCTTTGGCGCTCGCCTCGATGATGTCCGTGCTCAAGCCCCGTCCCAGGAAGCCGCGACCCTCGTATTCGACGTGGACGGTTACCTCGCCCATCGCATCCTTGCCGCCGCTTACCGCGTTGAGCGTATAATTGCGCAGGGCTACCGGCAGGCCGGTAATCTTGTCGATGGCCTTGAAGGTGGCGTCCACCGGACCCTCGCCGCAGGCCGCCTCCTGAAGCAGGGTGCCGTTGACTTTCAGGCCGACGGTGGCCGTTGGCACCACGTTCGTGCCGGACGAGATGTGCATACTCTCCAACTGAAACTTCTCCGGGATGGTTTTGAGCTCGTGCCTGACGATCGCTTCCAGGTCACGATCGGTAATCTCGCTCTTGCGGTCGGCCAGGTTTTTAAAGCGGAAGAAGGCCTGCTCCAACTCCTCATCGTCAAGATGAAAACCAAGCTGCTCCAGGCGGTGCCGGAAGGCGTGCCGCCCGGAATACTTGCCCAGAACGATATGCTCCGTCACCAGCCCGATGGTCGCGGCGTTCATGATCTCGTAGGTGGTACGCTCTTTGAGCACGCCGTCCTGGTGGATGCCGGAAGCGTGCTGAAAGGCATTGCGGCCGACCACCGCCTTGTTATACTGGACCGGCATGCCGGAAAGGCTTGCAACCAGGCGGCTGGTGCGGTAGATTTCCTCGGTACGGATGGCCGTTTCCGCGCCGTAGATGTCGCGGCGCGTGTAAAGAGCCATCACCACTTCCTCCAGCGCGGTATTGCCCGCGCGTTCGCCGATGCCGTTGACCGTGCACTCCACCTGCTGTACGCCCTCCTGCACCGCCGCCAGCGAATTGGCTACGGCGAGACCCAGGTCGTTATGGCAGTGCACGCTCAAGATGACCCGGTCCAGATGGGGCACGCCGCGCCGGATCTCCCGGATAAAGGCGGCGAACTCCTCCGGCGTAGCGTAGCCGACCGTATCCGGGATGTTTAACACCGTGGCCCCCGCTTCCACGGCCACGGTAAGCACCTGGATGAGAAAAGCCAGGTCGCTGCGGGAAGCGTCCTCCGGCGAGAACTCTACGTCTTCGCAATAGTTCTTGGCGTGCCGCACCGCGCGGTCCACCGCTTCCAACACCTGCTCGCGCGTCATCCGCAACTTGTACTTAAGATGGACGTCGGAGGTGGCGATAAAAGTGTGGATGCGCGGCCGCCGCGCCGCCTTCACTGCCCGCCAGCAGGTATCGATGTCGGACAGGGCCACCCGCGCCAGACCGGCAATGGTGGGCCCGGAAATCTTTTCCGCCACCGTCCGCACCGCCTCAAACTCGCCAGGGGAGGAGGCGGGGAAACCGGCCTCGATTACGTCCACGTTCAATCTGGCCAACTGCCGCGCGATCTCCAGCTTTTCTTGGACGTTGAGGCAAACCCCGGGTGATTGGGCACCATCGCGCAGGGTAGTATCAAAGATGTAGACGCGCCTAGGCATGATCTTCCTCCTCGTCGATGTCCCGTACCCCCCGCATCATGGCGATCCGGCCCGTACGGACTACTTCCCGGATGCCAAAGGGCTCCAAGGAGTCCTGAATGGCATTGATCTTTCCCTCATCACCCGTACACTCGATGATCAGGCTGTTCCGGCCGATATCAACGATATGAGCGCGGAAAATATCCACAATCTGCATGATTTCACCGCGCTGCGCCGGCTCGGCATTCACCTTAATAAGAATGAGTTCGCGGTCGACGAAGGGCTCATTCGTGATATCGCGCACGTGGATGACGTCCACCAGCTTATGCAACTGCTTGCTCACCTGCTCGATCACGCGATCGTCCCCGTCGACGACGATAGTCATCCGGGCAAAAGCAGGGTTTTCCGTGCGCCCCACCGCCAGACTATCGATATTATAGCCGCGGCGGCTGAAAAGCCCGGCAATACGGGCCAGTACTCCGGGCTGATTCTCAACCAGAACGCTTAGGGTGTGTTTCATGCGGCTTCTTCCCTCCCAGCATCTGGTCCAGAGAACCGCCCGGTGGGACCATGGGAAAAACATTTTCTTTCCGGCTCACGGCAAATTCCAGCAAGTAGGCCCCGGGGGCGGCCAAGGCTTCTTCCAGTGCCGGCTTCACTTCCTGGGGGCGGGTGACACGCCGCGCCCCGATGCCGTAGGCCCGGGCCAGCTTGACAAAATCGGGTCCGCCCTGGCTCAGATCCACCTGAGAATAACGTTCGCCGTGAAAAAGCTCCTGCCACTGGCGCACCATACCCAGGTAGCCGTTATTCAGGAGACAAATCTTAATGGGCAACTGGTACTGGGCTACTGTTGCCAGTTCTTGCACGGTCATCTGGAGACTGCCGTCGCCGGCGATATCGATCACCGTTTCTCCCGGTCGTCCCACCTGCGCTCCCACCGCCGCCGGCAGGCCAAAACCCATCGTCCCCAGGCCGCCCGAGCTGATAAAGCTGCGCGGCCGGCGGCAAAGATAGTACTGGGCCGCCCACATCTGGTTCTGGCCGACGTCGGTGGTAATGATGGCCTCACCGCGCGTCAGTTCGTAGACCTGTCGGACCACAAACTGCGGCTTCAGCTCCTCCTTTCCCTGGTCGTAGGTCAGGGGGTAGAGCCGGCGCCACTGGGCCACCTGATTCTGCCAGGCATGAACATCGGGCGTCTCCCCGAGCGCCTCCAGGAGGGCACGCAAGACCATCTTCACATTACCGACTACGCCGATATCGGCCGGCACGTTCTTGCCGATTTCCGCCGGGTCGATATCGATGTGAATGATTTTCGCATGCGGGGCAAAGGTTTCGATATTGCCCGTAGCCCGGTCGTCAAACCGCACGCCCAGGCCGAGGAGAAGATCGCAGTGAGAGACGGCAAAGTTCGCATAAGTGGTGCCGTGCATGCCCAGCATCCCCAGGGCCAGAGGGTGGTCTTCCGGAAAAGCGCCCTTACCCATCAGGCTGGTTACTACCGGCATGCCCGTGCGTTCGACCAGCGCCATCAGTTCTGGTGCCGCGTCGGCCGCAATTACCCCGCCTCCGGCAAAGATCAGCGGCCGCTTGGCCCGCGCCACGGCCTCAGCGGCCGCGGCCACAGCGGACGTATCCAGGCGGGGTTCGGCGCGATAACCGGGAATACTAACCTCCTGCGGCGGCTTAAACTCTGCCAGCCGCAAGGTCAGATCCTTGGGGAGGTCGATGAGCACCGGGCCCGGCCGGCCGGTCCGCGCGAGGTAAAAGGCCTTACGGATCACCGATGCGAGCTCTTCCACCCTTTTTACGAGAAAATTGTGCTTGGTAATCGGCAACGTAATGCCGGTGATGTCTGCCTCCTGAAAGGAATCGCGCCCCAAGAGATCAAGCGGCACCTGGCCGGTGAAGGCCACAACGGGAATAGAATCCATGTAGGCATTCGCCAGGCCGGTCACCAAGTTCGTTGCTCCTGGGCCCGAGGTGGCAAAGCAAACCCCAACCCGGCCCGTCGCCCGCGCATAGGCGTCGGCCGCGTGGGCCGCGCCTTGCTCATGCCGGACCAGGATATGGCGAATAGAAGAAAAATAAAGTGCATCGTAGAGGGGTAGCACCGCTCCTCCCGGGTAGCCGAATACTGTATCCACTCCTTCGTACTCGAGGGCCTTAATGACGATCTCCGCCCCCGAAAGCAAAGCAGGGGCCTCCTCCTTGGCCAGAGAGATGCTGCGTGTTGCTAGAGTCATTTGGGCGCCACCTCACCGTCTAACTTAGGATGGCCCCCCGGCTGGCCGAACCTACCATTGCTTGATAGCGGGCCAAATAACCGCCCGTCGCCTTCGGGGCGGGGGGCGTCCAGGCCTGGCGCCTCTTGGCTATTTCCTCCGCCCCTAACTCAAGATGCAAAGCACCCGCCGGAATGTCGATGCTTATCAGGTCGCCGTCCCGCACAAGGGCCAACGGCCCGCCGACGAAAGCTTCGGGAGCGACGTGGCCGATGGACGCACCCCGCGTGGCACCGGAAAAACGGCCGTCGGTCAGGAGCGCCACCCGGTCATCCAAGCCCATCCCCGCCAGGGCCGCGGTAGGCGTAAGCATTTCCGGCATGCCCGGCCCGCCCTTGGGTCCCTCGTAACGAATGATCACCACGTCTCCGGCCTTAATCGTTCCTTCAAGAATGGCCCGCGTCGCCGCCTCTTCGCCGTCAAAAACCCGCGCCGGGCCGCGGTGCCGCAACATACCGGGGGCCACCGCCGCTTTCTTGACCACCGCACCTTCCGGGGCGAGGTTTCCCCGAAGCACCGCCAGGCCGCCGTCGGGACTGTAAGGTTTCGTCACGCACCGGATGACCTCAGGCAACTTAATTGTCTTGCCCGCAAGGTTTTCCTTAACCCGTTTCCCCGTAACGGTGAGAGGATTGCCCGGCAGGAGGCCGTGGGCGTCCAGCTCCGCCATCAAGGCCGGCACCCCGCCGGCGGCGTGAAAATCTTCCAGGTGGTAGGGCCCTGCCGGACTAAGGCGGCAGAGATTGGGCGTTTTCGCGCTCATCAACGCGAATTGCTCGAGGGGCAGTTCCACGCCTACTTCATGAGCCACCGCCGGCAGGTGTAAGGCGGTATTGGTGGAACAGCCGAGGGCCATATCGACTGCCAGGGCGTTGGCAAAGGCTTCTTCGGTTAGAATATCACGGGGGCAAAGCTGGCGTTGCCACAACTCCATCACCTGCCTGCCCGCCTCTTTGGCCAGCCGCAGGCGCGCCGCTGCCACCGCCGGAATGGTGCCGTTTCCCGGCAGGGCCAGGCCCAGAGCCTCCGTCAGGCAGTTCATGGAGTTGGCCGTAAACATGCCGGCGCAGGAGCCGCAACCGGGACAGGCTTCTTCCTCCAGTAAAGCCAGTTCCTCTGCGCTCATGCGGCCCGCGGCCACCGCCCCTACGGCCTCAAAGACCTTGACAAGGCTTACCGGTTCCCCCCGGAAGCGGCCGGCCAGCATGGGGCCGCCACTGATAAAAATAGAAGGCAGGTTAAGGCGGGCGGCGGCCATGAGCATGCCCGGAACTACCTTATCGCAGTTAGGAATGAAAACCAGAGCATCGAATGCATGAGCCTGGACCATTAACTCAATGCTGTCGGCGATCACTTCGCGGCTGGCCAGCGAGTACCGCATGCCCGCATGATTCATCGCCAGGCCGTCGCAGATGGCAATGGTAGAAAACTCCAGCGGCGTACCGCCCGCCAGGCGCACCCCGGCCTTGACCGCCGCGGCAATGCTCGCCAGGTGCAGGTGGCCGGGCACGACTTCGTTGAAAGAATTAACGATACCCACCAGCGGCCTTTGGATCTCTGCCTCGGTCAGGCCCAGAGCACGCAGCAAGGAACGGTGGGGTGCCTTTTCCAGCCCTTTCTTAATTACCTCGCTACGCAAGACCCGCACCCCTTACCGCGAAGCCGCCACCGGCTCGACGTAGATTGGTTCGCCTTCCAACCGGGTTAACTCGTGGAACGCGCGCATCAGGTTCTTGGTTATCGGTCCCGGCCGTCCTTGGCCGATCACCCGCCCGTCGAGCTTTGATACCGGGATGATCTCTGCCGCAGTACCGGTAAGGAAACATTCGTCGGC